>NZ_JANKBZ010000005.1:300000-536799 GCF_024623785.1 Archangium lipolyticum | reverse complement strand
TACTACCAGGCCATTCCCATGATGCCCGAAGACACGCTTCTGCCCTTGATGGCTCGATTCGTTGAATTGCTGGCCGAACAACCCGTTTTCCGGGAAGTTTTCGGTCCAATATGAGGGGATGGCTCAGCCCGGACATCACAGATATCCGCGCCTTCGTGCTGTTCGAGATCAAGCCGGACGATGAGGAGTCACGCAGGGAAGGAAGAGAACAGGCGGGGCGCTACCTGGCGGCGCTCAATGAGGTTGTTGAGCCTGCCAAGAAGCTCGCAGGAGGCACCGGCTTCGAAGGAGCCCTCCTCATCGAATTCGAGAACGGGGGAGCACTCTGGAAGTTGTCCTGGCGCACGCCAGAGCCTGGGGTAACTCTGTATCGCTGGAGCTACCGGCGTAAGAACCCCAATTCATCCTGGAGGGAGCGAGCGGCCCAGAAGGAAGAAGAGTTGCCCAGGGAAGAGGTAGAGCGACGCGGCGAGTTGGCCGGGCAGGCAATCTGGGCTGCCTATGAAGGGGGCGAACGTCCCAAGGGCTTCCAGGGTCAGGCCTACCTGCCTGTGGACTGCCGCTGAGCGGGCGGGAGGCGGCTGCCGCTCTTGGAGCGAGCAAAGTGGCTGGCGCTTGAGGAACACCTGACCGCTGTAGTACGGCGAAAAGCCATGACCACGGAACAGTCCCCGGTGCTTGAGTTTCCTGCGTGGCTCTACGGCACCACCGCCGCCATCCGCCGCAAGGTGAGAGCCGAGGGCCGCTGGTGGGCTCGGGAGTATCTCAAGACTGGTGCTTTTCCCCAGCCCCGGCAGATGAGCCAGGTGCCGCCCGGCGAGATCCTGGTGATGCACTCGGGGGCCGAATTCGACTTGAACCGCCCACGCTGGTGGATGCACATGTTCGTCGACGTCTTCATGAGCTTGGATGACGGTGTCCCTGAAGAGAAGCACCAGCGCATGGGGGACGAGTTCGAGTCCTTCTGCCTGGGCACTCCTTGGGGGGCTATCTACCATGCCGTGTCTCCGCCCCCGCTGCGGAGCGCTGAGCGCATGGCGAACCGGCTCGCCTCGATACTCCGCTTCTGGGATGTGCTCCAGGGTCCTCGCTACGCGTTCTGGTTCGGCAAGAAGTACACGCTGGAAGAGCTCATGGATGACATCTACCGCAAGACCCTGGACGCATGGTGCCCCGGAGGCCCTGCCTCGGTCCGCGAGCACATGGCCTTGACGGTAGAGCGCATGGCTCGCGCGAGCCGGGAGGATTGCATGAAGGCCGTGCTCCGGTTGATGCCTGTCCTGGTGGAGGAAGACGCCGAATTCAAGAACCGCGAGGTGCTCAGCGACCCGGGCTTCCTGCGCGAGCGCCTCTCCGCGCTTCCCTCGAAGGACTTCGAGGATTTCTCCAGCGCCTACAAATACACGGTGACCTTGCAGTTGGCTGCCTGGGACAGGGAGTTGGGGCGGCATTAGGCATCGGCTTCATGAGCCGTCAGCGTCCAATAGAATCGCTTGTTGTCCTTGCCCTTGTTGTCGAACTTCCTGATGCGCGCCCGTCCGATCTCGCGCATCGAGTGCACATGCGTTCCGCCGCAGGCTTGTGCATCGAACCCTTCGATTTCGACGATCCGCACCTTCCCATCCACGATCGGTGGGAGGACATTCAGGGTTCGAATGAGCTCGGGCCGCCCGCGGAACTCCTCTTCGCTGATGACCGAGGAGGTGACGGTGTGGCCGTGCTGGAGCACGTCATTGACGCGGCCCTCCAGCTCGGAAAGCTGCTCACGAGAGAAACCGGTCAGCTTGAAGTCGATGCGTGACTCCTCGGGACCGAGCTGCACGCCCGTGATGACACCCCCGAAATGTTGGCGCGCGACCGTATTGACGACGTGCATCAGGCCATGATGACGCATCAGTGCGTGTCTGTAGGACCAGTCGAGGGTTCCTCGCACGGCCTGGCCCGCCGCGAGCTCTCGCTCGATGCGGTGCCAGATCCGGCCCGCATCGTCCTCTCGGATTTCGGAGACCGCGATGGTGTCTCCCTCCAGGCTCAAGTGGCCGCGATCGCAGGGTTGACCGCCACCTCCCGGGTAGAAGGCCGTTCGTGACAGGACACACCATCCGTCCGCGCTCTCGAGTACCTCCGCGTTGAACTCACGTTGGTACGAGTCCTCGAGGAAGAGCCTGATCGTCATGAGGGGACGTCTCCTTGTTGGCGGAAAGGATGGCTGCTGGAGTCTTTCGTCCGCGCCCAGACGACGATCCGCCTGACTTCCTGACATCCGCGCGCCAGGCCAGGCGGTGCTGGCTCAGGGGAGCCGGAAGACGCGCAGGTTCTCTTCTCCCTTGCGCACGTAGACGAGGGCGTCGTGCGTCGCCAGGTAGAAGAAGCGGTTCTTGACGAGCTCGTGCCACCCGCCGAAGGCGCCGGCCTCGTACTCCGGCGCCTCGCGGAGCTCGAGGGTCACCGCGTCGATCTCGAAGGTCCGGTACTCGAAGCGCCCATCCCCGTCGCGGTCGTACGGGAACGCGGCGATGTAACGGTTGAGCGGTGGCACGTAGGTGAAGATCATTCCCTCGAAGTAATCGGTGTAGCAGCGTGAGAGCTCGAGGTCGTGCCCCAGGAGCAGGCGCTCCCACTTCCCCGTATCCATGTCGTACGTGATGAACTGCGGAGGGAAGGTGCCGTGTTGCGACTCCGGGTAGGGGAAGCTCACCAGCTTGCGACCGACCCTGACCATCTGGGCGAAAAACCACGCGGGGGGAGTGACGGTCTCCCAGTTCCAGGACTGGTCGTCGGTGTCGAAGGACCACCACCTCGAATAGCTGTAGTTCTCCGTGGGGCCGAAGAGGTAGCGGTGTTTCACCTCGTCCCAGAACGTCCAGCCGGACGAGCCGCCGTATCCGGTCGCCCCGTCGTAGGTGGCGCCCGGGGTGTTGAAGGGGTTGTGGCGCTTCCAGGTGTGGGTGGTCAGGCTGTAGCGCCACATCCGCCGGACGCCAAAGGCCACCTCCTGGAGGTCCGGGTTGTAGACAAGACCGTTGTACGTGTGGCGGGCCACCGGGTTGCCGGTCGACGCGGCGGGCCGGTCCGGGTCGAAGAACTCATCCGAGAAGACGTCGCTGTCCGGGTGGGCCTTGGCGTACGCCACGGCGGGAGGGTAGGTGCTGTACGTGTTCCCATAGGTGACGTCTGCCCAGTTCGCCGAGTTGTCGGGGAGCTGCTCGATGCTCCAGCGCATCTTCGCCATGTCGAAGCGGTAGAGGCCGTTGTTGGAGCTGTCGGCGTGCCCGCCGCCGAAGGCCCACCAGCGGGCGCGAGGCGCGTCGACCGCCACGCCGGAATAGGCGTTGATGACCGCGGCGATCCCTCCGGAGCCGAAATCCCGGAAGCCAGGAAGCGCCGCCTTGACGTCCGCGTCGAGCGAGGTGAGCGGCGTACCAGCGACCTCGATCCACCGCCCCTTGGGGACGAGCGCCCACGACACCTGGTTCACGAGTCCCTTCGCGTCACGCCCAGGGGTCCACACGTTGCCCTCGAGCTTGCCGGTGTCCGTGCCACTGCCCCAGGTGAAATCAGGAGGAGGCCCCGCGTCGGGACTTCCCGCGTCGGGTGGCGGATTCTCGTCGGACGGCTCATTCGAGGACGAGCTGCAGCCAGCGAGCACTCCCGCGACGGAGAGCGCCAGGAATAGAACCCAAGATGACGAACGTCGGCCCGGACGGACTGCGCTCATGCTCCACCCCTCGACAGGATTTCTGAACGGCTCCGCGGCGTGCGGAAGGCGCCCCTGTGAGCCTGCCCCGACTCGTGGCCGCGGTCATCCTATTGCGCACTGTGGCCAGGAGCACTGGACGAGACTGCGTGACGAGGCCCTGGCCGGGCTTCTCCGCGCCCTCCTCAGCTGATGGTGGTGACGAGACCTCCCTCGGCACGGAGCACCGCGCCGTTCGTCGCGGCGGACAGGGGGCTGGCCAGATAGGCGACCAGGCTGGCGATCTCCCCCGGATCGATCATCCGCTGCAGGAGCGAGGCCGGCCGGTGCCTGGCGAAGAACTCGGTCACGATCTTATCGGCCGGGGCCTCGGGCTCACTGGACACGCTGCGCAGGAAGTCGACGATGCCCTCCGAGTGCGTGGGTCCCGGTAGCACCGAGTTGACCGTCACCTTCGTGCCCTTCGTCAGGTTGGCGAGACCCCGCGAGATGGAGAGCTGCGCCGTCTTGGTCGTCGCGTAGTGGATCATGTCCGGAGGAATGGTGAGCGCGGACTCGCTGGAGATGAAGATGATGCGTCCCCAGTTGCGCTTCAGCATGCCCGGGAAGTAGGCCCGCGACAGCCGCACGCCGCTCATCACATTGATGTTGATGTAGGAAAGCCAGTCGGCATCGGAGATCTCGGCGAAGGGCTTGCTCTCGTAGATGCCCAGGTTGTTGACGAGAATGTCGACGTCGCTCGCCTCCTTCTGGATCAAGGCCGCGCCCTCGGCGGTCGCCGCATCCGCCAGCACGCCGCGGATGTGCTTGCCGCCGGAGGAGCGGATGTCCTCCACCGCCTGGTCGAGTTTGGCCCGCGCGCGGCCGGTGATGATGACCTCGGCGCCCTCGACAGCCAGCGTCCGCGCGATCTCGAGGCCGATGCCGGCCGTGGCGCCAGTGACCAGCGCGGTCTTCTTGTTCAATTGCAGGTCCATGAGAACTCCCAGTCGGGTTTGAGGAAGGGGCGGCGTGAGCCGTGCCGTGATGCAGACGGAATAACCCTTGCGTGCCGGGATGAACATTCACAGGATGGTTGCAATACTTGTGAACGGGATTCACGAATGGCGCGCATCCTCATGGAGCGCTCCGGCGAACTGGAGGTCTTCCTGCGGGTGGTGCAGGAGGGGGGATTCTCCGCGGCCGCTAGGAGCGTGGGACTCACCCCCTCGGCGGTCAGCAAGCTCATCACCCGGCTGGAGAGCCGTCTTGGCGCCCGCCTCTTCATGCGGACGACCCGCGCGCTGAGCCTCACCGAGGAAGGTGAAGCCTACTACCGGGCGGGACAGCGCATTCTCCAGGAGTTGAACGAGGCCGAGCAGGCCGCCGCCGCGGGCGCGGTGCGGGGCCGCCTGCGCGTCAATGCGTCGATTCCCTTTGGCTCCCAGTTCGTCGTCCCCGCCCTACCCGCCTTCCTCGCGCGCTACCCCGACGTCATCGTGGATCTCAGCTTGACCGATGACGTGGTCGACCTGCTCGCCCAGAAGACCGATGTCGCCATTCGCACGGGCGACCTGCCCGACAGCGCGCTGCTCGCGCACAAGCTCGGGCAGAGCCGCCGCGTCATCTGCGCCTCACCCGCCTACCTCCAGCGCAAGGGCACGCCGAAAACGCCAGACGAGCTTCGACGCCACGACTGCGTGACCTTCAACTTCCGGCGCGCCCGCAGTGGCTGGCCCTTCCGGGAGGCGGGCGGCATCACTCAACAGGTCGTCGCGGGAAGCGTGCAGGTGAACAACGGCGAGACCCTGAAGCAGATGCTCCTGAACGGGGTGGGCATCGGCCGCCTGGGCCTGTGGCATGTGGCCGCGGAGCTCGAGGCCGGGCGCCTCGTCCCCCTGCTGGAGAAATACAATCCGGGCGACCTGGAGCAGATCCACGCCGTCCACGTAGGAGGCGGGCAGGTCCCGCACCGCGTGCGTGCCTTCATCCGCCACATGGTGGACACGATGAAGGCCTCGCCGCTGGCGGGTGGGTCCCGGTGAGCCGAAGGCGCGACCTCGAGCACGGCCACCGCGAGCCGTGCCGGGCCTCAAGGGGTGGAGCGCCCGCCAATTTCCGGGAAGCGCTCGTAGGCAGTGCAGAGGAACAGCGCAGGGTCATCGGCGTCGTGAGCGCGAGGGCGGATCTCGGTCGCCATAAAGAACGAAGGCGGGGCTGAGGGGCAGGGGGGCGTGCGGGATGAGCGTCTCGACGAGGAAGCCATTGTCGCAGTACTCTGCGGCCTCGCCGCCGAACACCAGGCGCACTGCCTCCGCCTTCACGTCCCCGCTCAGGAACGAGGCGTCCTGGCCAGCCACCATCGCGAGCACCACGTAGGCCGGGTGGGCGCGCCACCGGGTGAGGAGCCCTCCAGGGTACTGGCGCGTGAATGTTTCTCCGCCCACAGCCGCGAGCCAGGCTCGGAGCGCCTCCTCCTCTGGCCCCGAAGAGGCTATCTCTGACACCCACAGATCCGGCCAGCGCTCGCGAGCGAGCCGGGCTGCGGGGCCCGGGTCGACGCGTCGGAAGCACACCTCCAGCCGCTCCATGGGCGGCTCCGCTCCTCGCCACAGGCGCTGCCAGTTGTGGCTGCCGCCCAGGCCCGACTGCTCGAAGCTCCCCCGCGCATCCGCCTCGAACAGGAACTCCTCGGTGCTATCGTAGAGGTTGTACTGGAAACCCACCGTGCCGAGCTGCTCGGTGAGGCGCGCCAGGAGCGGTGCCTCCCCTTCCATGAGCAATTCGTAGGGCGCGCTCCGCAGGGCGCACCAGCCCGGCAAGGCGAGAAAGCCCGCGAGACCCCAGCGGGGGACGTCCTCGCCATGCCCGTACTGCATCGGATCGTAGGGCTCGGGCGTGCGCGGCGGGGGACGCACCTGGTGGCGCCCGGCCTCCTCGAGCAGCCGCTCCACCGCCGCTTCGAGCCGCCCGAGATCCGCCGTCTGCACGAAGGCGACGTTCATCCATTTTCCCATGGGACACCTCGGCTTTCCCCGTCCGCATCACCCGCCAGGCCGGGGGCCAGGAGTCTGGCGTCAACAGACCGGAGAGTGGAAGAGGATGGAAGCGACGGATGCTGTGAAGCAGGTCGGGCTCTGCCCGGCCGTCCGCAACGACATCCTCCAGGCAGACGTAGTTGGCGACGAGCGCGGGGAATGCCTCATCCGGCAGCAGGCCGATGGCGCGGTCCAGCCAGACACGAAGCCCGGTGCCAGCTACGTCTTCCAACCTGGTCAGCTGATAGGTCCTCGCAGTCCGTTCGGAGTATGCCAGCACGCCTCGACAACGACGAGCTCAGTAGGAAGCCCCCAAGGGAACCGCATACCTCCTGGTGCATGGGCTCGGTTCCGTGCGAGCAATGGGGCTGGGCCTCGGGCATGAGGGAGGCCAGCGAGGAGCACGCATGGACGAGCAGGAGAAGCCCGAGTCGCGCCGGGAGGAAGCGGAGCAGTTGGGGCCGTACCAACTCCAGGAGCAGGTGCCGCAGGACGAACACAGCCAGGGGGAGCTCTACCGGGCCACGCACGAGACGAGCGGGGCGCCGGCCCTGGTGCTCAAGCCCGCCGCCAGGGATGAGGGGCGGACGGGGCCGCTGAGCGACCTGCGGGTCCGCATCATCACCTCGGCCTCGCCTGGCTACGACGCCATGGAGGTGGAGCAGACCCCGTGGTCCGTGGCTCCCGACAGGCAATCGGTGGAGTCGCTGGTGTCCACCTTGGAGGATGTGCACGAAGCCGTGGGGCGCATGGCTCGCGCATTCACCGCCGAGTCCGGACCTCGCCGCCTCCGGTGGCACCCGGGATGGGGACTGGCGGGGGCCGCCGCGGTGGGCGCCCTGCTCTTCGCCCTGTTTCGTCTGTCTTCAGTATCCCAACTTCCGAGCGGTCCGGAGCCTGTAGCGAATGCCCCGCCAGCGCCCGTGAGCCACGGTGACCAAGGCGGACCGAAAGCCACTGGAATGCCGGACCCCGTCAACGACGGTTGGCTCGCGGACAGCACGTCCCAGGGAGAACACGTGCTCGCCCGACCACTCCCGCAAGAGCCCTTCAAAGGACAGAAACGTCCACCCTGCACGCGCTACACCGAGGTCGAGCTCATCGGTGCCTGCTGGGTGCCTCACGAGCTGAAGGCCCCCTGCCCGGATAACCTCTATGAGCACCAGGGCAAGTGCTACTTGCCCATCTTCAGCGTGAAGCCGCCACCCCAGTCTCTCGGGCAGTGAGCGCGTGAGGTTCGTGTGCCCTGCGCCCGGGGCTGGCTCATCAGTGCCCGCTTTCCGGGGCCGGGCTGACCTGGTAGTGAGGGCGGCGGAACACCCGAGCGCCAATCGCTAGACGCAGCGCCTGGATGCCCTGGGAAGTCCCCTGTCAGTCCGCGCTCGAAGCCCAGGCGATCAGGGCTCCGATGAGGAAGACAGCGCCGAGCACGATGGCGAGCGCCCGGTTCTCGTCCGAGCGCCTCGCACTGCCCGTGTTCTGAAGGGGAGCGTCCGGCGGTGGCGGTGGCGGCTCCGGAGGGCGCTCCTCCATCAGCCTGGGCAGGAAGCGAATCCCAAGGGCCGCGAGGATGAGCAGGGCCGCGGTGACGCAGTTGATTTCCATCCCCGAGCGCAGCACGACGGAACAGCCCATCAGGGAGATGACGTCCATGATGCTCCTTCCCATCCTGGCGGATGCACCGAGCCACGAAGGAGGGGCGATGTCGACATGGGCCGACATGGGACGCAAGGGCCACCGTGCTGCTGGCCCGCCCTCTTTCAGGGCGGGCCCTCACGCGCTTCAGCCGCCTACCCGAGCCTCAGCGTCCGCGCTGGGACTCGCGCTTCTCCAGCTCCAGGATCTCCTCCACCACCTGCGGCTCGGCCAGCGTGGTGGTGTCTCCCAGGCTGTCCGTCTGGCCCTCGGCCACCTTGCGCAGGATGCGGCGCATGATCTTCCCCGAGCGCGTCTTCGGCAGCCCGCTCACCACCCGGATGCGATCCGGCGTCGCCAGCGGCCCGATGATGCGGCGCACCTGCTCCTTCAGCGCCCCCACCAGCTGCTCCGGGTTCATCTCCTGCCCGCTCGGCTTCACCGTCACGTACGCGCAGATGCCCGTGCCCTTGATGTCGTGCGGGAAGCCCACCACCGCGGCCTCCGCCACCACATCGTGCGCCACCAGCGCGCTCTCGATCTCCGCCGTGCCCAGCCGGTGGCCGGACACGTTGAGCACGTCGTCCACGCGGCCGGTAATCCAGTAGTAGCCGTCCTCGTCCCGGCGGCAGCCGTCACCCGTGAAGTACATGCCCGGGTACGCCGAGAAGTACGTCTCGCGGAAGCGCCGGTGGTCTCCCCAGATGGTGCGCGCCTGGCCCGGCCACGGCCGCTTGAGGCACAGGTTGCCCGAGACGTCGTTGCCCTGGATCTCCTGGCCCTTCTCGTCCACCAGCACCGGCTCGATGCCGAAGAACGGCAGCGTGGCGCTACCGGGCTTGGTCGGCGTGGCGCCGGGCAGCGGCGTGATGAGGATGCCGCCCGTCTCCGTCTGCCACCACGTATCCACCACGTCGCAGCGGCCCTCGCCCACCACGTCGTGGTACCAGCGCCACACCTCGGGGTTGATGGGCTCGCCCACGCTGCCCAGAATCCTCAGGCTCTTGCGCGAGGACTTCTTCACCCACTGGTCTCCCTCGCGGATGAGCGCGCGCAGCGCCGTGGGCGACGTGTAGAGGATGGTCGCCTTCAGGTCGTCCACCACCTGCCACATGCGGCTCGCGTCCGGGTACATCGGCGTGGACTCGAACATGACCGTCGTCACGCCGTTGAGCAGCGGGCCGTAGATGAGATAGCTGTGGCCGGTGATCCACCCCACGTCGGCGGTGCAGAAGTAGATGTCGTCCGGACGGATGTCGAAGACGTACTCGTGCGTCATGGCCGCGTAGACGAGGTATCCCGCGGTGGTGTGCATCACGCCCTTGGGCTTGCCCGTGCTGCCCGAGGTGTAGAGGATGAAGAGCGGATCCTCGCTGGACATCCACTCCACCGGACAGGTGGAGCGGTACTTGACCATCTCGTCCTCGAGCCACTTGTCGCGGCCGGCCTTCATGGCCACGGAGGTGCCGGTGCGGCGGCTGACGAGCACCGTCTCCACCTGGGTGAGGCCGTCGATCGCCTGGTCGACGATCGTCTTGAGGGCCACGGCCTTGGGACCGCGCGGCGCCTCGTTGGCGGTGACGACGATGCGCGCCCCCGAGTCGAGGATGCGGTCACGCAGGGAGTCGGCGGAGAAGCCGGCGAACACCACCGAGTGCACCGCGCCGATGCGCGCGCACGCCAGCATGGTGTAGGCCACCGCGGGCGACATGGGCATGTAGATGCAGACACGGTCCCCCTTCTGCACGCCGTTCGCCTTGAGCACGTTGGCCACGCGCGCCACCTGGTGCTTCAGCTCGCGGTAGGTGATGCGCTGGTACTGCCCCGGCTCGTTGCCGGCCCAGATGATGGCCACCTTGTCCGGGTGCTTCTGAAGGTGCCGGTCCACCGCGTTGTGGCAGGCGTTGAGCCGGCCACCGCCGTACCAGGAGAAGTCCACCTCCTGCAGGTCCACGTCGAGCACGTTCGTCGGCGCGTGGAACCAGTCGAGCCGCTTCGCCTGCTCACCCCAGAAGCCAACGGGGTCCTCGATGCTCTGGCGATAGAGTCGGCGATACTCGTCGAGACTCTTCACGCGGGCCTGCGCGGTGATGGGCTCCTTCGGCGCGAAAAGCATGGTGTTTCCCCCAGGGGTCGGGATGGGTTTGGATGGGGCACCTCGCAAGGCAAGCCTCGTGCCCCATGTGGAAAGCCCGTGATTCCAGCAGGTTGCACCAGGAAGGCAAGGAACCGAGACGTCACGTGCGGAAACGGGCGTTACCTTCCGTAACATACCGGGCACATGACGCATCGTTTCATTCGAGCCACCCCGTGAAACCCAACCTCCGCGTCTACGCCTTTCGGCTGCGCAACAGCTGGAAGTTCACGTTGCTGGTGACGGTGCTCGCCACGGTCTGCGCCGCGCTCTGCCAGAAGTACGACCTGTTGAACATGGGCGATGCCGAGCGCGCCTCCTATGACCAGGGCCTCACCTTCTTCACGAAGGGGCAGCCGCGCTCCCAGGACGTCGTCATCGTCGGCATCGACGACAAGACGCTCCAGGGCATCCGCGACAACGAGCGGTACGTCCGCAACTACGGCGTCTATCCGTACTCGCGCAACCTCTGGGCGCGCGTCTTCGAGCACCTGGTGGACGAGGGCGCGCGCGCCATCGTCTTCGACGGTGTGATGGACGAGCGCGGCACCGACGAGAGCAATGATCTCGCCCTGGCGCAGGTGCTGGAGGAGCGTGGCATCCCCCTCACGCTCGGCTTCAGCGTCAACGCGGGCCAGCCCGCCCTCCCTCGGGTACAGCCGGTCAACCGGCTCCCCCGCGGGCCCACGCCGCCATCCGCTCCCCCGCCGGACGTGCGCTCCGCCAGCACGTCCGAGGAGGACTTCGTCGAGGTGGTGCCCTCGGGAGGGGTCACCGGGGAGGACTTCGTCGAGATGGAGGGGCCCCCCGCCCTGTCGCCGGAGGAGGTGGCGCGAGCGCTCGCATTCCCCCTGAACCATCCAGGCCTCACCCTGCCCTCGCTGGGGCAGCGGTCGAGCGACAAGGGGGAGCGGCTCATGCGCCACCCGGTGCCGCCCCTGCCGGGACTGGTGCGGACCACGCCGGGCTTCGGGCTCGTGGTGCTGGAGGAGGACGAGGACGGGCGCCTGCGCCGCACCCGCTTCGCGTACTCGGACGGCACCAACACCTACGCCACGCTGTCGGTGGCCGCGGTGGCGGACATCCTCGGTGCCGAGCGCGTCGAGCTGACGCCGGGCCGGCTGAGGATTGGCTCCCGCGAGCTGCCCATCAATCCGGACGGCAGCGCCGGGCTGGACTTCGGCGGCGCGTGGAAGGACCGGTTCGAGGCGATCAGCGTGTACGCGGTGCTGGAGGACTGGGCGCGCCAGGAGGAGCACCGGACGAAGGGCACGCCCTACGTGCCCGTCATCCCCGAGGGCACGTTCCGAGACAAGGTGGTGCTGGTGGGTGGGCTCTCCGTGGGCACCGGCGACGTGAAGGCCACGCCCTTCCAGAGCGAAGCCCCCGGTCTCGTCAAGCACGCGGTGATGCTGGAGGCGCTCCTGTCCGGCGGCTTCATCACCGAGGCCCCCTTCTGGGTCTCGCTCCTGCTCACCTTCTTCGTGGCGCTCCTGTCCGTGGTCCTCATCACGCTCGCCCGCTCGCCACTGCTGGAGATCGCCTGGCCGCTGCTGCTCTACTTCGGCTTCTTCCTCGTCACCGGCGTGTTCCTCGAGTACGGCCAGGTGCACGTGCTCAACGCCATGCCCACCTACGCGGGAGAGTTCGCCTCACTGTCGGCGGTGGCCTTCAACCACATGTTCGCCAACCGCGAGCGCGAGCGGCTGCGCGAGGCCTTCAACCGCTTCCTGGACAAGACGCTGGTGGATCAGCTCGTGGAGCAGCAGAAGCTGCCCTCGCTGGAAGGTGAGACGCGCGAAATCACCGCCTTCTTCTCCGACATCCGCGGCTTCTCCTCCTTCAGCGAGCGATTCAAGGACGACCCGAAGGCGCTGGTGGCCCTGCTCAACCGCTACCTCACCCGGGTCAGCTCCGTGCTGATGGCGCACGGGGCCTGCCTGGACAAGTACATCGGCGACGCGGTGGTGTGTCTCTTCGGCGCGCCGCTGGACATGAAGGACCACGCGGTCCGCGCCTGCCACGCCGCGCTCGCCGTGCGCGCCGAGGTGGACGCGCTCCGCGCCGAACTCCAGAAGGAGGGCCTGCCGGACGTCTACACCCGCATCGGCCTCAACTCCGCGGACATGTTCGTGGGCAACTTCGGCAGCGAGCACCTGCTCGACTACACCGCCATCGGGGACGGCATGAACCTGGCCTCCCGGTTGGAGGGCGCCAACAAGGCCTATGACACCGTCATCATGATCGGCCCGCGCACCTACGAGCTGGCGCGCGGACACATCGAGGCGCGGGAGCTGGACCGGGTGCGGGTGGCGGGCAAGGCGGAGGCGGTGACCGTGTACGAGCTGCTGGCCCGCGCCGGAGAGCTGCCCGCGGCGAAGCGCGCCACCGTGGAGCGCTACCACCGGGCGCTCGCGCTCTACCGGGAGGCCCGCTTCGCGGAGTCGTCTCACGAGCTGAGAGAGGCGCTCACGGCGGACCCCGAGGACGGCCCCAGCCGGGCGCTCCTTGCGCGTTGTGAGCGTTACGCATTGAATCCCCCCGCCCTGCCCTTCGATGGCGTGGCGAGCCTGGAGAAGTGACCATGAGCCGTCAGAGACGTCCCGCGCTGCTGGCGCTGGTGTGCATGATGACCGGAGGCACGGCCCTGGCCGTGTCTCCTCCCAATGGCACGCTGTACATCAAGGCGAAGAACACCCACTTGAAGGCGTCGAGCAGCCCCACCGCGAACACGCTCGAGGTGCTGCAACCCGGCAAGGCGGTCACCTACACGGGCCGGGTCGCCGGCACACCGTGGTGCAAGGTGCGGGTCGCCCTGGACAAGAAGCCCTCCGTCGAGGGGTTCATCTATCAGGCCAACCTCGCCGTCTCGCCGCCCTCGATGGAGGTGACGAGCAAGAACCCGGGCAAGCCGCTGTCTCCGGAGGCGTTCGCGTCCTCGGCGGCGGCCATCAAGGCCCTGGGGCCCGGGGCCATCACGTACGGCAAGACGCTGAAGAAACCCGAGAGCGTCGGGCAGCTCATCGAGCTCGAGCAGCTCGCCGCCTCCATCGACGACGCGCAGGTGGCCGAGTACGCCCGGATGGGCGGGCTCCCCGAGGTGGTGGGTGACTCCAAGGTGGCGAAGGCGTCGACGAAGAAGGGAAGCAAGCGATGAACAGGCGCCGATGGCCACTCCTCGTGTCGTGTCTGTTCCTGTGCGGATTCGGGACCTGCAAACAGTACCTGGCCTCCCAACAGGAAGCGGACCGCCGCGCCGACGAGATGCAGAAGGAGTGCGACGCGATGAAGAATCGCGTCATCTCCTTCGAGGAGGAGCAATCCTTCGGAGGAGCGGTGAGCGTCAACTGGGTGAGCCGGGGCGGAGGGCTCACCACCCACCGGGACGCCCACGCGCTGCACGTCCAGCTCAACAAGATCGGGAAGAACCTGGCGGCGCAGTCCAGCCGGCCGACCCTGCCCTGGACGTTCGGAGTGCTCCAGTCCGAGGGAGTCAACGCGGTGAGCGGACCGGGCGGCTACGTCTTCGTCTCCGAGGGGCTGCTCGCACAGCTGGACAACGAGGCCCAGCTCGCGGGCGTGCTGGCGCATGAGATCGCCCACATCACTGGCAAGCACGCCCTGCACGAGTACCAGGACTATCTGCTGAGTGAATGCGAGGGCGCGGTGCGTGCCGAGCGGGCGAGCGCACTGAAGGAGACGGCGTCCCAAGCGGTTGCCGAGGGCGCGCGGCAGGTGAAGAAGGGCGTCGGCTCCGAGGTTCAGGAGCTCTCGCGGATGCTCGCCATTCCCGAGTTGCGTGACGCGTTCACGAAGCTCGGGTCCCAGATGGAGGGATTCAAGTTCGATGACCTCAGCAAGGAGTTCATCCAGGCCATCACCAACGGCTTCGTCGCGCGAATCACCGAGAAGGGCTTCCGCCAGGAGGACGAGTTCGCCGCCGACACCGAGGCCGTGGAGTTGATGGCGGCCGCGGGCTACGCCCCCGAGGAGTACGTGGCCTTCCTGTCGAAGCTGCCGGACAGCGGGCTCTCCACCGCCCACCCGAGCAAGCAGAAGCGGCAGTCCAGGTTGACCGAGCATCTGAAGAAGCTGCGCAAGAGCGCCACGGATGACGAGTTCACCACCTCCGTGGACCTCTCCCAGACGAAGGTCGTGCCCCTGCGCGATACGCTCCAGTCCCGGCGCACGGGCACCACCGCTCATTCGAACTGAGCGGCGGCCCCGAGCCGGCCGGGCTCCAGGTTCAGGAAGTGGAACCGCGCGACGTAGCCCGTCCCCTTGGGGCTGCACGCATACAGCCCCGCGTTGGCCATCACCCCTGGTCCGTCCTCGTGCAGGTGCGCCATGCGGATCTGTGACCAGCGGGTGCCGTCCAGGGACGTCTCCACGAGGTAGTCCGCGCCCTCCCGGCGGATGCGGAAGGACACCTCGTCCACCTCCTGGGGCAGGTCCTGGGTGGCCCAGTCCGAGTACCCCTGGTTCGTCACCACGGAGCCCAGGCGGTTGGGGCCGTGCGGCTCGAACTCCACCGAGGTCTTCAGCCAACAGTCCGGAGAGAAGCGCACCATCAATCCCGCCTGGTCGTACTGGTGCACCGGCTGGAAACGAACGCGCGTGACGAGCACGAAGTCCCCCTCCACCCGCGCGTGGAGGAAGTGCCCGTTGTCCACCTGGAAGCCATAGTGCGTGCGCTGCCAGTAGTCCGTCGATGCATCGGGAGTGAGCACGAGCCCCGGCTGCCCGGGCCGCACGGACCATTGCTTCGGCTCGTGGAACCAGCGCAGGCGCGGCTCGAGGGAGGGGCTCGTGAAGGACTCTCGAAGGGGCTGGAAGGAGGCGGTCATGGTGGTGGAGGAGTGGAGCCTATGGGAAGGGCTCAGGGGCGCCAGCTGATCTCGACCAGCACCCCACCCGGAGCGCGGAAATAGAACAGCAGGGCACCGCGCCTCTGGTCGAGCGGGGAGACGTTCTCGACGCCAGCGGCGGTGAGCCGCTCGTGGAGCTCACGAACCGCCTGCTCCGTCTCCTGCAGGAAGCCGATGTGGAAGTCGGTGGGGTATTGGGTCGGGCTGTCCTTGCGGAACTGACTGAGGACGAGGACGAAGCCGCTCTCATCCCTCAGGATGGACATCGCATCCCTCCCCTTCGTGGTCTCGCAGCGGAAGCCCAGGAAGGCTTCGAAGAAGTCGCGAGCCCCGGGCACATCCGAAACGAACAGATCGAGGTGATTCAACCGCATGGCAATCTCCTTCAGGAGGTTCGGCGCGATCGGGATGACCGGCCAGTGCCCGGAAGGGTCGCCATTCGAGATGTCGTGAGGCGTTCTCATGCAACCCACCCGAGCGCCCTGTGCACACACAGGGATTCTCGTCGTGGGTTCTCGCGCAACGCGCGGAGCAGAGCTTCCCGGGTGGGAAGGGATCGGGCTCACCAGAAAACCGATCCGGCCTTTTTCGACGGTGGGAAAGCTAGGAGACGGCCTCCCCGCAGTCAACGTCGCCCATTCGCCCCGAGGTAGACTCCGCCGGCATGCCCATCCAAGCGCGGCCACTCACACGAGAGGAGTTCGCCCCTTTCGGCGACGTCATCGGTCTGGAGCTCGCTGGTGGCTCCAGCGCCAACCAGGGAACGGCCACCCGGTATGATCGGGTGGCCCAGCTCACCAGCAGCCGCCCGGGGGCCCAGCCCAACCTGGCCGTCTTCCGCTCCGTGGCGAAGGCCCTCCCCTTCGAGGTGCGTCTGCTGGAGCGTCACCCCTGCTCGACCCAGATGTTCGTGCCACTCGCGTGCCGGCGCTTCCTCGTCGTCGTGTGTCCGGACGACGCGCGCGGTGAGCCGGACGTCTCACGTCTGCGCGCTTTCGTCTGCGGCCCCGGCCAGGGCGTCAACTACCGCGCCGGCGTCTGGCACCACCCCATCATCGCGCTCGATGGGCCGGCCGACTTCCTGATGCTCGCTTGGGAGGACGGTTCGGCGCGGGACTGCGAGGAGCACCCCCTCGCCACTCCCCTCCTCGTGTCGAGCGACTGAGCCTCGCGAGCGCTCAGAGAATCTTGCGGAAGGCGTACAGCACCCGCTCGAAGAGCTTCTGCCAGAGCGGCCGACGGCGGAACACGTCCAGGTCCACCTCCCGGCAACCCTGGCAGTCGTTGCGGAAGGACTCCTCCAGCAGGCGCCCCATTCGCGGGTCCGCGAACACGGCGTTCACCTCGTGGTTGAAGAGCAGCGACAGCCGCTCGAGGTTGAACGAGCCGATGGTGCCCCACACCCCGTCCACCACCGCCGTCTTCGCGTGCAGCACGCAGCGCTCCCACTCGAAGATGCGGACTCCGGCGGTGAGCAGCTTCTCGTAGAAGGCGCGCGTGGCGTGCACCAGCCAGGGGTGATCGCTCTTCGCGTTGAGCAGCAGGCTCACCTCCACCCCGCGCTGGGCGGCCTCGCGCAGCGCGGCCACCATCTTCCGGTCCGGGATGAAGTACGCGGCGGCCACCAGCACGCTGCGCTTCGCGCGGGAGATGGCGTGCAGGTACGCACGGTGGATGCTCCGGCGGCTGGAGAGCACCGCCAGGCCCACCTCTCCCTTGCGCTGCCCCGCGGCCAGACGCCGCCGCCGGTGGCTCTCGCGCCAGGAGCGGAACCGGTCCTGGAACGCCATGCGCCAGGTGGCCACGAAGCGGCGCTCCAGCTCGTACACCGCCGGCCCCTCCACCCGCATCACGTCGTCGCGCCAGCAGGAGCCCCCCTCCCCCTCGGGAGCCCAGTGGGCGGAGATGTTCACCCCGCCGATGAAGGCCACCTCCCCGTCCACCGCGAGGATCTTCCGGTGGTCGCGCCGCAGCAGGTGCCGCAGGCCCCGGCTCAGGCTGTTGAAGGGCTTGAAGGGACGGATGTCCACCCCACGCGCGCGCAGGGATTCGAAGAAGTCACGCCGGCTCGTCCAGGAGCCCAGCGCATCGTAGAGCACCTTCACGTGCACGCCGCGCTCGGCCGCCTCCGCCAGCGCCTCTCCGAACAGCTCTCCCACCGCGTCGGAGATGAACATGTACGTCTCGAGGTGGATGTAGCGGCGGGCCTCCCGGATGGCCGTCAGCATGGCCGGGTAGGCCTCCACGCCATCGCGCAGCAGCTGGCAGGCGTTGCCTCGGAGCGGCGCGTGCTCACGCGGCAGGTAGTAGCGGGCGAGCAGCCTCGAGGAGACCTGCGGGCTCCACACCGGGGCATGGGCAGGCGGACAATCAACCTCCTGCTCCGGCTGTTCCCCGGTTCTCACCCTGACTTCCGAACCGCTCCCCACCTCCCGCTCACGCATGGTGAGGAAAGGGTGGGAATGAAGGCGCGATCCGGCAACCGCCGGAGCCCGCCCCGGGGTCATCTCCGAGGCGGTTGAACCGTCAGCTGACGGACAACCCCGCTACAGCCCGAGCTCGGCGCGCTTCATCTCCGCCATGTAGGCGCAGCGCTGATCATAGTCACCCGGGAAGTACTGGCGGGTATGGTCCAGCGTGGCCGAGGCCGCCTGCCAGTTGCTCTGGTTGACGTAGCTCTCCACCTCCAGCATCAGCTTGGCGCAGACGCGGTCCAGCTCCTTCTGCGCATCCTTCACGCGCTCCTGCGCCTCGAAGTAGAGGTCCGGCTTGGGCTCGGGGTGGGCCTCCAGCAGCATCCACGCCTCGCGGAAGGACTTCCACGCCTCGTAGCGGTTGCGCGCGCCCACCGCCGCCGTCTCCATGTTCTTGCGGCCCCGGCTGTACGCCTTGCGCGCCTCGTCCAACAGCTGCTCGGGCGGAATCTCCGGCAGCAGCACCTTCTCCAGCCAGACGTTCCACACGCGCCAGGGATCCTCCCCGGGCGGGTTCTTCGTGTTGTCGAACACGATGCGGTTGGTCTCGCCCTTCTTGAGGATCTGCCAGGGGATGACCACCTCGAGCATGCGATCCTGGCTGGCCAGCGTGTCCGCGGGCACCTTGGCCACGTTCACGCCGTTGACCGTCACCTCCACCTCGCCGTCGGAGATGCCCTGCGCCTGGTAGTGGAGGATGCCCAGCACGCGGGTCGCGGCGGTGTACTCCCAGTCGAACACCTTCTGGTCCGAGTTGTCCCACGTCACGCCCTCGCCCAGACCGAAGGAGTCCTCGATGGGCGTGGAGCTGAGGGTGGTGGGCTCGGGACCGCGCTGCACCTGCTTCTCCCCTCCGAGCACCAGCCAGTACACGACGCCCATGAGGCCCAGTGCCATCACCACGGCCGCGCCGATGATGCCGCGGCGCACGTTGACGCTGGCGTCGATCCAGAAGAGCTTCAGCTGCGCCAACACACCCGGAGTCTCGCGCCGGATGCGGGCGCGCTCGGCGGCGGACAGTCCGCCCCCCTTCTCCGGGGCGGAGCGCGCCACCGCGTTGGACGTGGGACGGCGGCGCGGAGCCTCGGGAGCCGAGGCCGGAGCGCGTGCCAGGGCGGCGCCGGACTGCCCACCGGCGCGGGTGGGACGGGGAGGCGCGCTCGAGGACGAGGTGGCCGGCAGGCTGGGGCGGGTGGCCGTGCGCGGCACGTTGAGGGCCTGGATGGGGCGGGTGGTGTTGAGCCGTGCCTCCTCGAGGTCCTCCTCGTTGGCGCCCTCGGGCGCCAGGGCCTCGCCCTTGTTGCGGTTGCGCTGGCGCGCCACCGCGTCCACGGACACGATGCGCGTGCTGTTGCCATCGAACGTGGCGTTGGCGTCGGTGATCGGCTCCGGCGCGGCGAACTCGTCGCCCATCGGCTTGAAGACGAACACCACCGGCCCGAGCGAGAGCTTGTCTCCCTCCGACAGCGGCTGCTTCTCCTTCACCGCCGTACCGTTCACCTGGGTGCCGTTGGAGCTGCCCAGGTCCTCGACGAAGTACTGGCCATCCTCGGAGAAGACGCGGCAGTGGCGGCGGGAGATGCCCGCGTCGTACAGGACGACGTCACACTCGGCGACCCGGCCGATGAGGACGGAGTCCTGCTCGAAGGTGAACTCCTTCCCGGCCTCCTTGCCCTCGGCGATCGTCAGCTGGAAGCTCATGGCAACCTCAGACTCCTAGCACGGCCTTCGCCGCCCGGGCCACGGCCGCACGGGCCGAGGCGGGCTCGAGCACCTCGGCCTCGCCGCCGAACGATAGCACCCACTGCGTCAACCAGCGCTCATTGTCGCCCGCGACCCGCACCTCGACGCCTCCGTCCGCGAGCAGGCGGGCGTCCTCGCCGAAGCGCTCCCGGAGATAGGGCGCCACCAGCTTGGAGAAGCGTACCCGGACGGCCGCATCGGTCCGGGCCGGGTTGGGCACCTGGGCACGGGCGTCCTCCCGGGGCTGGAAGGGGGTGTCGGTGACGGCCAGCCCCTCCATCCGGTCCACCCGGAAGAGCCGGTCGTCCTGACGGTTGAGGTCCCACGCCTGGAGGTACCACTGGCCGCGGTGGCTGAGCAGCTCGTGGGGCCGGACGCGGCGCGACTCGGGAGCACCCCGGCCGGGGGTGACGTAGTCGAACGTCACCTCCAGCCGCGCGTGGATGGCCCGGGTGAGCGGCCCCAGCGCCTGCGGGGCCTCCAGCGCGGCGTCGATCTTCCGGTACATCGCCCGGAAGCGCTCGTGCGTGCCCGGCGGCAGCACGCGCTCGAGCTTCTCCACGGCGCTGCTCAGCGCGTCGCCCGCGGCCGGACGCAGCAGCTCCGCCGAGGCGGCCAGGGCCGAGGCCTCGCCCAGGGTGAGGCGCGGCGGCGCGGACAGGCGCTGGTCGAGGTCCACGTAGACGCGGTCGTTCTCGACGTAGATGTCGATGTAGTCGTCCGGGTTGAAGGGCGGCCGGCCCACGCAGGTGAGCAGATCCAGGTCCTCCAGCAGGTGCTCCCGGCTGACGTTGAGGGCGCGCGCCAGCTCCTCCACGGAGATGCCGGGGCGCGAGGACACGTAGGGCACGAGGAACAGCAGGCGGCGCAGACGCTCGTGGACGCTCATGCCGCCACCTCCTCACGGACGCCGTGCTTCTCGAGGATGCGCGTGGCCATCTCCTTCACCCGCGTCCGGGCCTCCTCGGGGGACTCCACGCGGCACGCGGGCCCGAGCTGCAGGCAGAAGCGCAGGAAGCCATCCAGGAACGTCACCGGCAGCTCCACGAGCACACCCTCCCCTTCCGTGGCCGGGGCCACGGTGCCACCCGGGAAGAGCGAGGCGGCGCGCGAGGCCAGCTCGCCCGTGAGGCGCAGGCGCACGTCCAGGCGCGGGTGGAAGCGGTGCTGCCAGGGGTAGCTGGCCACGTGGTCGTCGAAGGCGAAGCCCTCGGGTACCTCGAAGTCCGGGGAGCGCGGCCGGGAGGTGTTCACCTTGAGCGTGCGGATGCGGTGCACCTGGAAGGTGCGCACATCCTGGCGCAGGTGGCAGAAGCCCACCAACGTCCAGCTGCCCCGGCGCAGCACCAGCCCGTACGGGTCCACCTTGCGCTCGGTGGAGTCCGGGCGCTTGGGCGACACGTACGTCATCTGCACCCACTTGTGCCCGGCGCACGCCTCCCAGAGCGCCTCCAGGTGCGCGGCGAGCTGCGGGCTGGCCTGATCCGTCCCCAGCTCCATGCGCACGCGCGGGGTGGGCAGCGCGTTGCCGGCGAAGAAGCCGATCTTCCTCAGCGCGTGCGACAGGTCGTCCCGGCCCGGGAAGGCCCCGGAGGTGAGCGCGGCGCTGCCCGCGGCGTAGAGGACGGCCAGTTCCTCCTTGGTGAGGTCCACCTCGGGCAGGTAGTAGGCGTCGCGGTTGACGATGTAGCCGTCCCTCCGCTCGTCATCGCCCTGGATGTAGGTGAGGGGGAAGCCCAATTCGAGCAGTTCCGCTTTGTCCCGCTCGAACTTGCGTTCGGCGGCGTCGTCGGAGATGCCCATGTAGTCGTGGGGGAAGTGCTCGCGCAGCTCCGCCCAGGAGATGGGTTCCCGAGCGTCCAGGAACAGCGCGACGAGATCGAGGAGGCGTTCGGTCCGGTCCATCGGAAGGTTTCGACAATGCGCAAAAGCGTCAGGTCGGGTCAAGGCAGGGAGCCGAGACAGCGGGATCGCGCCCGCTCACGCTCCGTACGAGCGCATGGATCTACCCGGCCCCGGCGGGTCTGAACAGCTTTTTGCTGAACACGCGAGCAGGTGTGTCTTTTGGCGAGCGAAACCGACTTGTGAACGGAGGGCAGGCGTGCTCGGCCCCTGGACTCGCACGCGGCGCGTAACTGGGATATTCCTAGGAATCGACGACGTGCGCGCCTGGCCGGGGCGGGCTCGTCCGGCGGGATGCCCCGCGGAGGGGCGGAACGCACTACCTGGAGAGGACCCACCATGAAGCGCTCCACCCTCATCATGAAGGCCTGGCTCGGGCTGGCGCTGGCGGTGGGACTGGTCTGCGTGGCGGCCGCGCCCCGGCAGGCCCAGGCCGAGCCGCTCTACTTCGCGCTGGAGGTGCGGCGCGAGGGCCGGCTGGTCGCCCAGCCGAAGCTGCTGGGAGAGACGGGCCGCACCGTGCGCGCCGAGCGCCGCAAGCCGGGCGCGAGCGAGCCCGACTACCGGCTGGTGCTGACGCCCACCGCCGAGGGCGAGACGTTCCGCCTGGAGCTGGATCTGGTGCTTCCGGAGATGAAGGGGCACTCGCAGCTGGCGTTGTTGCACGGGCAGGAGCGCAAGGTGCAGCTCGGCCGCTACCCCGGCGACCTGGAAGTGTCCCTGCTGCTCATGAAGGTGGACTCGCCGGAGTTCCGGGCGCTGATGGACCTGGCCGCGGATCCCGAGGAGCGCGGCTCCGGCCGCGCCATCTGAGGCCCACCCCAGCCGAGCCTCACAACACGGCCAGATCGTCCCGGTGCACGGCCTCGTCGAGGTACCGGTACCCGAGCACCGACTCGATGTCGGCGCTCTTGAGCCCCGCGATGCGCCGCAGCTCCCCATCCTCATAGGAGCTGAGCCCGCGGGCGAATGCCTGCCCCTGCTCATCCACGAGATCCACCGGGTCTCCCCGCCCGAAATCACCCTCCACGGAGCGGATGCCCGAGGGCAGCAGGCTGCGCTTGCCGACGACGATGGCCTCGCGAGCGCCCGCGTCCACGATGAGCCGCCCCTTGGGCTTGAGCGCGTGGGCGATCCACGCCATGCGCGCGCTGCGCCGGGTGCCGGGGGTCTCGAAGAGGGTGCCCACAGGCTCGCCAGATAGCGCGGAGCGCAGGCGGCCGGGCACGGCGCCGGAGGTGATGATGCAGCGGACACCGAGCTCCGTGACGCGGGCGGCGGCGCGAATCTTGGTGGCCATGCCGCCGGTGCCCACCTGGGAGCCGGAGCCACCGGCCAGGGCGAGCAGCTCGGGGGTGACGGCATCCACCTGGGGGAGCAGCCGGGCGTCCGGGTTCTTGCGCGGGTCGGCGGTGAAGAGGCCCTCCACGTCCGAGAGGACGATGAGCACGTCGGCCTCCACCACGCCCGCCACCAGGCCCGCCAGGGTGTCGTTGTCACCGAACTTGAGCTCGTCCACGGAGACGGTGTCGTTCTCGTTGATGACGGGCACCACCTGGGCCTCGATGAGGCGCTCCAGCGCGTGCTTCACGTTCAGGTAGCGGCGCCGGTCCTGCACGTCACCGTGGGTGAGGAGCACCTGGGCCACGCGCCGATCCGCCCGGCCGAAGGCTTCCTCGTACGCCTGCATGAGACGGCTCTGGCCCACCGCCGCGCACGCCTGCTTGCCGGGGATGTCCTTGGGACGGGCGGGCAGCCCCAGCCGCTCGACGCCGAGGGCGATGGCACCGCTGGACACCACCACCAGCTCCCGGCCCTGGGCCGCCCAGAGCAGATCCTCGCCCAGGGCCTCGAAATGGGCCCGGTTGAAGCGGCCCGTGGCGTTCGTCAGGGCGTTGGTTCCAATCTTCACCACCACGCGCCGGGCAGCGCGCACCGCGTCTCGTCCAGAGAGGTTCACACGCCCAAGGTACACGGAGAGCGCGTCCCAAGCACGAGGCCAACCAGGCAGGCCCCGCTTCCGGCCGCGGACATCTCGCCAATACCCTCTCTACCCGGAAGCACGCGCCCCGAGTGCGTGTTGTCAGATATCGATCCGCGGAACAGTCTGGGGTGAATCCGGGGCAGAAGGCCCCTATCCTCTGGTTGAAGGCGAGACCGATGGCGGTGCGCGGACGCCCTTCCACCCGCGCGGGAGAAGGACTCTTTTGAAGGAAATCTACGGCAACACCCTGGGACTCAAGGCAAGCGAGCAGAGCCGGCTGCGCAACACCTACCGCCGTCGCGTCTCCCCTCACGAGATTGTCTCTCCGGAACTCGCCCGCCATCTCACCGAGCTGTCGAGCGAGACCAACCGGCAGGTCGGCGTCCTCCTCAACCGCAAGGGGGAGATCGAGTACGTGGTGGTGGGCAACGCCCACAAGCTGGAGCTGCCGGACATCGGCCGCGCCCGCGCCGGCCAGGTGCGTCTGCGTGGTCTGCGCCTGGTGCACACCCACCTCAAGAGCGAGCCGCTCACCAAGGACGACCTCACCGACCTCGCGCTGCTGCGCCTGGACATGGTCGCCGCCGTGGGCGTGGGGGAGACCGGTCTGCCCGGCGTCCTCCACTACGCCCACCTCGTGCCCGAGAATGGCACCGGTGACTTCTGGAGCGTCTCCACCCTGCCCAGCGTCCACGACGGCCAGCCCGATGTGCTCGACACGCTCGAGGCGCTCGAGCAGGAGCTCAACCGCAAGGCCGCCGCGCGTACCGTGAGCGGCCGGGACAAGGCCATCCTCGTGGCCGTGTGCCTCGACGGCAACCGCGCCAACGCCGAGGCCAGCCTCGCCGAGCTCAAGGAGCTCGCGCGCACCGCTGGCGTCGAGGTGCTCGACAGCGTCCTGCAGATGCGCCGTGAGGCCGACCCCCGCTACCTCATCGGCCGCGGCAAGCTCGAGGACCTCAACCTGCGCTCCATGCAGGCCATGGCCGACGTCCTCATCTTCGACAAGGACCTCACCCCCTCGCAGGGCCGTCACATCAGCGAGGCCACCAGCCTCAAGGTCATCGACCGCACCCAGCTCATCCTCGACATCTTCGCCCAGCGGGCGCAGAGCGCCGAGGGCAAGCTCCAGGTCGAGCTGGCCCAGCTCAAGTACCGCCTGCCCCGGCTCGTGCAGAGTGACACCTCGCTCAGCCGTCTGGCCGGCGGCATCGGCGGACGCGGCCCCGGTGAGACGAAGCTCGAGATCGATCGCCGCCGCGCGCGCGATCGCATCAACCATCTGGAGAAGCGCATCGACTCGCTCTCGCGTGAGCGCGAGGTGCGCAGGGCCCAGCGCAACCGGCGCGACCTGCCCGTCATCTCCATCGTCGGCTACACCAACGCGGGCAAGTCCACGCTCCTCAACGCCATCACCGGCTCCGAGGTGCTGGCGGAGAACAAGCTCTTCGCCACGTTGGACCCCACCAGCCGCCGCCTGCGCTTCCCCCAGGAGCGCGAGGTCATCATCACCGACACGGTGGGCTTCATCAGGGACCTGCCCAAGGACCTGGTGGCCGCCTTCCGCGCCACGCTCGAGGAACTGTACGACGCGGATCTGCTCCTGCACGTGGTGGACGCGAGCGACCCCGCCCGCGACGAGCAGGTGCAGGCCGTCGAGGGCATCCTCGAGTCGCTGGAGCTGATGCAGAAGCCGCGCATGATGGTGTGGAACAAGGCGGATCAGCTCTCCCCCGAGGAGGTGGAGTCGCTGCTGCGCACCCGCGGCGGCGTGGCCATCAGCGCCATCCAGCGCGAGGGTCTGGCCACCCTGCTGGCCAAGGCCGACACCACCCTCTTCGCCGAGGGCGCCTCGCAGAACCTCGGCGTCGTCATCACCGAGGACGCCTCGTACTCCCTCGCGGAGACCACCGGGGACGCCTCCGAGGACCTCGGGCAGGCCGACGAGGAGTCCTCCCGGAGCCTCGGGGCGGCATAGCCTCCGGGGTTCCAGGGTTGCGGGCCGGCACCGGGCACTCTACAGTCCCGGTGCCGTGCTCATGCCGCTCTCATTGTCCTCCCTGTCGCTGCTCGCCCAGGTCAACATCCCCGGCATCGGGCCGGAGCTCGAGAAGCCCGCCTCGTCGGTGGACCCGAACTATTTCGAGCTGCTCGAGCGCAACAGCCACCTCGTCTACCCCGCCCTGGCCGTGCTGGTGCTCGGGCTGGTGACGCTCGCCATCCTCCAGGCCTCCAAGGCCCAGGACATGGACGGCGCGGCCAAGGCCGAGTTCAAGAAGCTCATCGTCGACGAGCTGCGCCGCTACCCGGCGGGTCTGGAGACCCCGGAGCTGGCCGGCGCCGTCGGGCTCGACCGCAGCAAGCTGGTCCGCCTGCTGGACCAGATGCAGCAGGATGGCGTGCTCATCTCCCACACCACCACCCAGCGTCAGACCGTGTGGCGGGTGAAGGGCGTGGGCGTGCGAACCTGGTGAGGCGCCTCCCGCCCCGGCCTCACGTCAGCTCGGACTTGGGCTGACGTGTCATCAGCTCCACCACCGCGGCGCGGGCGTTCTTGCCCTCGTAGGCGATGGCGTACACCTGATCGCAGATGGGCAGCTCCACGCCCAGCTTGCGCGACAGGTCGCGCGCGCTCTTCGCCGTCTTCACGCCCTCGGCCACCTGCTTCATGTCCCCGAGGATTTCCCCCAGCGAGCGGCCCCGGCCCAGCTCCATCCCCACGTGCCGGTTGCGGCTGAGCTCGCCGGTGCAGGTGAGCACCAGATCCCCCATGCCGGACAGGCCCGAGAGCGTGAGCGGGTTGGCCCCCTTGCGCACCGCCAGACGGGTGATTTCAGCCAGGCCCCGGGTGATGATGGCCGCGCGGGCGTTGTGGCCCATGCCCAACCCATCCGCCATGCCGGCGGCGATGGCGATGACGTTCTTCAGCGCCCCGCCGTACTGCACCCCCACCACGTCATTGGAGGTGTAGGAGCGGAACGTCTCCGTCTGCAGCGCCTTCTGGCAACGCACGGCCACCTTCTCCCAGTGCGAGGCGATGGTGACGACGGTGGGCATGCGCTGCGCCAGCTCCTTGGCGAAGCTGGGGCCGGAGAGCACGGCGATGTAGGGGTGGTATTGCTCCGGCAGGCAGTCCTCCAACAGCTCCGTCATCGTCAGGAGCGTCTCGTTCTCGATGCCCTTGGCCACCGTCACCAGCGGCGCGTGCAGGGGCAGGTACGGCAGCGCCCTGGCCACCACCTCGCGCGTGGCGTGGCTGGGCGTGGCCAGCACCACCAGCTCCGCCCCCGTCAGCGCCTCCTCCAGGCGCGTCGAGGCCCGGACGCGCGCGGAGATGGGGATGCCCGGCAGGTAGGTGGGGTTCTCGTGGCGGGTGTTGATGGCCTCGACGATCTCGGGCTCCCGGCCCCACAAGCCCACCTGCTCACAGTTGACCGCGAGCACGTTGGCGAGGGCGGTACCAAAGGAGCCGGAACCAATGACACTGGCGCGCATGAGACGAATCTCCGGGGGGAGCGAGGAAGGGGGCGCAGCTTAGTCCACCCCCTCGCGTGTCGGACAGAAAGCACGCCACACTTCCTCATGGCCATGTGGGGGGCGGGTCGGTCTACCATCCGCCGCTTCCACACGGGTGTGCGCGAGGAGGAGCCAGGGATGAGGGCAGGCAGGGGCGTGGCGGTGATGCTGGCACTGGCGCTCGGCGCATGCCGCTCGAGGGCTCCGGGAGCGGCGGACGCCGGCATGCTCCCCCCTCCGAGCGCCCTCACCTGCGAGGCGCTCCTGTCCACCGAGGTGCGCGAGGCCCTGCCCGGCTTCTCCCTGAAGGAGGAGCGCCCGTGCCCCACGTGCGGTCCGCTCTGCACCTTCCGCTCGGCGGAGCAGAAGGACACCGCCGTCTCCATCGCCTATGACTGCCGCAAGCGTCCCGAGGGCACCGAGGTGCAGGACCTGATCGTCCCCGCGCTGCGCGCCGGAGGCACCGAGGTGCCCGCGCTGGGCAAGGCCGCCGTCCGCCGCGAGCCCGTCCCGGGCATGCTCCAGGTCTCCACCTGGGACGACGACACGCCCTGCGGCATCGTCGTCACCTGGCTGGGCAAGGACAAGGAGCGCGCGCTGGACATCGCCCGCCTGACGCTCTTCACCACCACCCCCGAGCGCCTGATGCAGGCAGGCGTGCCTCCCCCCGCCCCGGCTCCGGACGCCAGCCTGCCCTGAGGTGGGCCACGCTCCCACCCCCATCCGGGAACGTCCTGGCACACACTGCGAGCACACGGCCCGCCGTGGGAGTAAAGGAGAGGGGCCGTGCAGAGCTCACCCCCCTCCGTCATCCTCAGCTTCCGGCGCACCTTCGCGCTGCTCATCATCCTGGTCGTGCTGCCGTCGGCCGGGCTGTCCGGCTTCGGCGTGGTGGCCATCATCAATGAGCGCGCCGCGGTGGAGAAACGCCTGGAGGCCGCCTGGCAGGGCACGCTGGAGACACTCGAGGAGGATCTGCCCGCGGCCTTGAGGGCCTCGGACTTCGAGTTGGTGGAGGGCAAGCCGCGGCTGATGGCCCCCGATGGACGCCTCCTGTCCACCCAGGACACCTTCCAGGTGGAGGGCAAGGAGGTGCGCACGGCGGACACGGAACTCGCCGCGGCCCTGCAGGCCGTGGGGTTCTCGTCCACGCACTTCCCGGCGGTCACCTCCCACTTCTCCCTCATGGTGGGCGGGCACGCCGTGCTCATCGCCGCCGAGCGACGGGGAGACGTGGTGCACGGCGTCCGCCTGTCGCAGGAGGCGGTGGAAGCGCTGCTCGCCGAGCGGGCCGAGAGCCAGGTGACGTCCAGCGAGCCGGTGCGCTTCGTCCTCATCGGCCGCCAGGAGCCCGTGGGCGAGGGGCTCATGGGCAAGCTGGCCGCCGAGGTGGCCCAGGCCCGGGCCAGCGCGCTCGGGCCGCAGGTGCTCGCCGATCAGGTGCTGCCCCCACCGCTGCAGGACTTCCGGCTGGGCGTGGTGCCCACCGGGGAGGACCCCGTGGCGCGCGCCTCCACCCGCAACCGCGTGGTGTACGTGGTGCTGATGGCGCTCTTCTACCTCACGCTCACCTTCGGCGTCGTCTACACCGGCCGCGTGCTGCACCGCGAGGCCAAGCTGTCGCGCATGAAGACGGACTTCGTGTCGCTGGTGAGCCACGAGCTGCGCACCCCCGTCACCTCCATCCGCATGTTCATCGAGACGCTCGCCCTGGGCCGCGTGAAGGACCCCGCCCAGACGCAGCAGGTGCTGCAGATGCTCACCCAGGAGACGGAGCGGCTGAGCACGCTCGTCGAGCGGGTGCTGGACTGGTCGCGCATCGAGAGCGGGCGCAAGGAGTACCACCCGGAGATCCAGCCCGTGGCCGTCGTGGTGGACACCGCGGTGGCCGCCTTCCGCGCCCAACGTCTGGAGGGCGACATGCAACTCACCGTGCAGGTGCCCGACGCGCTCCCCCCCATCCAGGTGGACCGCGACGCCATCTCCGCCGCGCTGCTCAACCTGCTGCAGAACGCCTACAAGTACAGCGGCGATGACAAGCGCATCGCCCTCTCCGTCCACTCCCAGGGGAAATGGGTGGGACTGACGGTGGAGGACCATGGCGTGGGCATCTCGCCACGGGACCGTAAACGCATCTTCGAGCGCTTCTACCGGGTGGACAACCTGCTCACCCGCAAGACGGAGGGCAGTGGATTGGGGCTGGCCATCACCAAGCGCATCGTGGAGGCTCACGGCGGGCGCATCACCGTGAAGAGCGAGCCGGGCAAGGGCAGCCGCTTCACCATCCAACTCCCCGTGGCAAAGGCATGAGCGACAAGCCCCGACGCATCCTGGTGGTGGAAGACGACCTGGCCATCCTCACCGGGCTGTCCATGAACCTGAAGTTCGAGGGCTACGAGGTCCTCCAGGCCCAGGATGGCCGGCAGGGACTGGCGCGCGCGCTCGACGAGTCCCCGGACCTGCTCGTGCTGGACGTCATGATGCCCGAGCTCAACGGCTTCGAGGTGCTCAAGGAGCTGCGCCAGCGCGGCCGGGACACCCCCGTGGTGGTGCTCAGCGCCAAGGGCGCGGAGATGGACAAGATCCTCGGCCTCAACCTGGGCGCGGACGACTACGTGGCCAAGCCCTTCGGGTTGCAGGAGCTGCTGGCACGCATCAAGGCCGTGCTGCGCCGGCGCTACCCGGCCGCCGGACAGCCCCCACCGCTCGCCTTCGCGGACGTCCAGGTGGACATGGCCGCCAAGACGGTGACGCGCGGCGGCAAGCCCGTGGAGCTCACCGCGCAGGAGTTCAAGCTGCTGGCCCACTTCCTCGCCCACCCGGGGCGCACCTTCAACCGCGAGGAGCTGCTGAGCGCCGCCTGGGGCTACAACTACGAGGGCAGCGCGCGCACGGTGGACAACTTCATGCGCCAGCTGCGGCTCAAGCTGGAGCCCGACCCCGAGGAGCCCCGCCACTTCCTCACCATCCGCGGGCTTGGCTACCGCTTCGAGCGCTGACACGTCCTCCATCGGACAGAGTTGACGCTGCCGTCAACGCTCCCTATGAGGTTGCGCGTGGTGTCAGCACATTCATGGACATGGCTGGGCGTCCTGGCCGTGTGGGCCGGAAGCATCGGAACGGCCCACGCGACCGAGACGGACCAGTACTTCGCGATCGGCAGATCTCCCCGAGACTCGCTGAGCGTCCTCGACGAGAAGGTCAACCGGGAGATTCTCGGAGCCCTGGAGCTCGTGAATCGGGGGGACTGGGACGCCACCTCGTGCGAGGACGTCGTCTACCGCGTCTACCAGCGGTTCCGCATCTCGGGGCTCCACAAGATAGAGCTCTGGGCGGAGCACACGCCGCGCATCGAGCGGATGCCGGCCGACGAGGCGTACGCACGCTTCCAGAAGGAGGAGTCCGTCTACCGCAATGACCGGCTCTGGGACTGGGGCCTCACCTTCGGGGTGAAGGCCACGTTCAACGTCGCCGGCGTCCACATGGGCGCGGACAAGCTCTCCCACTTCTTCCAATCGGGATGGAAGTACCACCAGCAATTCCTCGAGGAGCGTCAGGCGGGAGTCCCTGAACGCGAGGCCCTCGAGCGCATCATCCAGTACGGCGTGGGCACGGAGCGGGGTTCCCTCGGCCTGGCGACGACGGGGGTGTTCTCGTTCGGAGACCTCGAGGCCAACTACCAGGGATTCCTCTTCTACCGGAGCCTGTGCCAGGACGAGAAACCGCGGCTCCAGAAGACCTCCGGGGGATGGCGGCTGACGCGCCCGTTCGACTGGCGCGAGTACGTCTCCCCCCTGTTCGACGAGAGCTACAACAACTCCGCCTTCACCCCGAAGCGCTGGAGCGAGGTCCGGACCAACCTGTGGCGGGACTACTGCCCCAGGCTCGACAGCGAGGTGTTCCGGGAGCACTACTGGCGCGCCGCGCGCTTCCCTCGCGGACCCGACGAGTTCAACGCCCGCTACGTCCAGGAGCTGATCGCCCGCGGTGAGCTCCCTCGTCAGGAGGACTACTCCCTCTGGGCCGCCTGCGGCCGGAGCCGGCCCGTCTTCGGCCCGGGCGAAGCGGAGGCCGTCGGGGGAAGCCCCAGGCCGGCGCCGCGCTACGACACCCCGCGCTTCGACGACGCCATCCTCCGGCCCGTGTTCGAGCTCGACGGAGGCGCCTTCCACGGTGCCCGCTCCGATTGGAACGCCCTGCTCCGGATGCGGTTCCTGCTCCGGGAGACCGTGGTGCCAGAGGATGCGTGGGACTCCGTGCGGACCCCGGAGTACCTGCTCTGGGCCTCGCTCGACGGGACGCTCGCGATGGCTCCCGGCCCCGTGGGAGGTGGCCTGCGCGCCTGGCTGCCCCATGCCGACCTCCGCTTCACCCCCGTGGAGCAGCGCTTCGAGCTCAACGACGCGGCCCGCGGCGGCACCCTGGCCGTCGGCGTCGCGCTGGCTCCAGCGCGGCTCACGCGGTTCCTCGTGATGGACCGGAAGCTGGGAGTCACGTTGTCCGTGGCCGGAGTCCGCGCACGGCTGGGGACGAGCCTCGGCGAGCGGCAGCGGATGCGGGTGTTCGCCGCGCTCGCGCTGGACGCGCTCGGGTACAAGGCGGTCCTCCACCAGTCCGAGCTGGACGCCCTCCATGGCGTCCACGTCGCCACGCTGGGCGCGGAGGCCGGCGCGGAGCTGCTCCTCGGAGAGCGGCTCCGGCTCGGGCTCGTCCTGGGTGGACGCGCGGAGCTCGGCCTGGGGTGGCGCCACGGCGGCCGGTTCTCGGCTCCTTCGGACCTCGGTGCGTATGCCGAGGGTCAGGTGGACGTGACGCAACACCTGCGCCTGTTCGTCCGTGGACAGCTCGACACCCTCCACGAGCCCGCGCCGGGCCGGCTCCTCACCGCACCGGCCCTCCTCGGAGGCGCCGCGTTCAGGTTCTGAGCCCGGGGCTGGCGGACGCGCCCTACCCCTCCGCCACGCCGATGTGCCGCGAGTCCTCGGGGTCGAACGGCTTGCCGTCGAAGCGCCCGTAGCGCTCGCGGGGGGTGAGGCCGCTGGCCGCCATCGCCGCGTCCAGCTCCTCCACGGAGAAGGGCTTCAACTTGAGGCGGCGGATGCCGAGCGGCGAGCCGGGCTGCCGGCGCTCGCGCAGGTGGAAGGCGAACCCCGGCCGGCGCGGCTCGAGCGCGGCGCCGGGGTCATCATCGTCGCGGTTCTGCGAGGAAGCGGGCTCGGTGGAAGGGTTGAGCACGTCGTAGACGAAGAGGCCCCCGGGGACGAGGTGGTGGCGCACGGTGGCCAGGAAGGCCTCGAGGTCGTCGTGCGAGCCCATCAACCCCAGGGCGTTCTGGGGCGCGAGCACCACGGGGAAGCGCTCGGACTCGCGCAGGGAGCGAGGATCCGCGAGGAGGAAGCGCACGCGGCCGGCCACCTCGGCCGACACCGAGGCCCGGGACTCCTCGGCGGCACGCACCATCCGCTCCGAGGGGTCCACCCCCAGCACGGACAGCCCGTGCTCGGCCAGCGACCAGGCCACGCGTCCGGTGGCCGAGCCCAGCACCAGTACGGGCCCACCACGCTCGGTCGCCTGGCGGGTGTAGAAGACAAGGTCGGGCTCCTGCCCGACGAGGGAGAGCGGCGTGCGGCCGCGCGCGTCGTTTCCGGCCATCGGTCTTCCGGAGTAGCACGGTTGGGGCCGTCATGGGGTCAGGACCCTGCCATTCCTGGGCACCAGGCTACCCACGCGCTGTCCGGGAGCCGACGCATCGGCCCTCCTTCGAGCGGAGCCGGGCTGGCATCGGGCTTGCGAAGCGGAGGGCTGGGGGTGCCACGTAGGTACCCGGATTCACCAGAAACGGGTGGGCAGGGGCATGAAGGGTGGATGGCGGTGGGCGACGGCGCTCGTCGTGACGGGCGCGATGTGGGCGGGCTGCAAGCAGGCGGGGGATGACCGGTCGGAGCGCGGCAACCCCGGACTGGATTCTCCCCGGGTCGAGGAGGAGACACCGAAGCCGGTTCCGGCTCCCGACGCGGGGACGGATGGTGGGGGAACGCCCGACGCGGGCACTCCGCCGCCGCTGGACGCGGGGACGCCGCCGCCTGCCGACGCGGGGACGCCACCTCCCCCCGACGCGGGCACTCCACCGCCTCCTCCCGAGGAGGCCATCGAGTTCACCTCACCCCCGGGCTGGCAGTTCTTCGGCACCCAGCACGGCGGCCCCCGGCGCGTCTACGGGGTGTCGGCGGACGAGGGGGGCAATGTCTGGGTGGCCGGTGGCGAGGACGGCCTCTTCCTGCTCCAGCCGGGCGCCACGCAGTACCGGCGCTTCACCATGGATGATGGGCTGCACCCCTACGGCTACATGGCGGACGGCAGCGACGCGCCCGGGCCCAGGTACCTCAAGGTCATCTCGGTGGCGGGCGGCCCGGCCGGCACCGTCTTCGTGGGCTACGAGGGCCGGCCCGGCAAGGGCAAGGACCACTGCGAGGACAACTGGGACCGCGATGACGGCATCGCCCCGGATCCGTCCCGCTACAAGAGCGGTGACGCGGACAAGGTGACGCTGCGCGCGGACGGCACCCTCGAGGTGGTCCACTACGACATCTTCTCCGGTCCGAACGTGGTGAGCGCCGAGAAGCGCGGCCGCGAGAAGCTCTGCAACATCCTGCGCATCGCGTACGACAAGAACACGCAGAGCGTCTGGTTCGGCGGCAACCACGGCTTCGCCCGCGGCGACGCGCGCTTCACCGGCAACAACACCTGCAACGGGCAGCTCTCCTGCGCCGGCGTCTTGGAGCACGTGCACCCCGCCATCAACGCCCTCAACGACAAGGGTGACTACGTCCTCCTCACCGACGCCTATTACGGTGTGGCGGTCCACTCCAGCGGCGATGTCTTCTTCGGCGGCTCCAACCGCACCACGCGCTTCCGCTACGGCACCAACGGCCGCGACTACTGGACCGCTCAGTCCCAGACGGAGGATGCCCCCTACATCTGGAACCGCTTCGACCTCTGGCCGGACAAGGTGGGCGAGCCGGGCGCTCCCAAGCCCAACGAGCGCGTGGACGACAACGTGTCCGGCCTGGCCGTGGCGGACGACAACACCATCTGGGTGAGCTCGTTCAGCAAGGGGCTCGCGCGAATGAACGCCGAGGGCGGTGACGTCCACTACGTCAGCGTGGGCGTCCCCCAGCTGTCCGCCGTGGCCGTGGACTCGCTCGACGGCAGCGTGTGGACCGGCGCCCGCTGGATCGGCGCCCTCTACCGGGTGCAGAACGGCGGCGTGCGGACCTACTGCATCGAGTTCGGCACCCGGCTCTGCTCCAGCCGCATCTCCGACATCCAGGTCCACGGCCAGGGCTCCGGCCGCCGCATCCTCGTGGGCTTCCTCGGCAGCGACGAGAACCGCATCCCCGGTGCCGTCGGCATCTACACCGGGAACTGAGGCACCGTGAGCAGGCCGGGTTCCCCTCTTGCCTTCATGGAGGGGAACCCGGTCGCTCCTGGACCCTACTTCGCCAGCTTCTGGTACTTCTCGAACAGCGCCTGCTGACGGCTGGTGAGCGGCACCTGCTTCCCTCCCACCCACATTCCCAGCGGCCGGCTGCTCACATCCAGCGGGTCTCCATTCCACAACACCAGATCCGCCACCTGACCCGGCGCCACCTGGCCCCCCTCCAATCCGAAGGCCTCCGTCACGTTGGAGGTGATGGCTCGCAGCGCGTCCGCGTACGGCAGGCCCCACGCCACCGCGTTGCCCGCCTCCTGCGCCAGCGTCCGCACCATGTGCGTCTCACCCAGCGTGGAGATGAGCACCTTCACCCCCGCCCCATTCAGCAGCGCCGCCGAGTCCAACCGGCTGTTCAGCCCCTCGAATGTCGAGGGCAGGTTCTGCGTGGGCTGCACCACCACGGGCACCTTCGCCGCCGCCAGCTCCGGCGCCACCATCCACGCCTCGCGCCCACCGGCGATGATCAGCTTCAGCCCGAACTCGCGCCCGAGCGCCAACGCCGCGCGGATGTCCGACACCCGGTTGGCCGTCACCACCACCGGCATCGTGCCCGCCAGCGCGGGCTGCAGCGCCTCCAAGTCCAGCCGGCTCGCGGCCAGCGCGCGCATCCGGTTCTGCTCGAACTCACTCTTCCGGGTGTTGTACGCGCGCGCATCGAACAGCACCTCGCGCAGGCGCTCCAGCATCAGGGCGCGCGAGCCGGACACCGCGTCACGGCCGGAGAGCCCCAGTTGGATGTGCAGGGCCAGCGGCGCGCGGCGCACCGAGCCGTCCGTCGTCACCCACGCGCTCTGCCCGGACACCAGCCCGCCCGACGGAATCACGCCCGCCGCGACCACCCCGCCCAGCCGCGCCACGGGGAGCGTCTCCGCGGCGGGGTTGAAGCCGTCGACGATGCGCAGCGCCGCCCGGATGGGCTCCCTGGCCGCCTCGCCCCGCAGGGTGTCGTCCACCGAGGACTCCTCTGCCCCCACCTCCACCACGCCCAGGCCGGTGAGCGGATCCACGAAGCCCGGCGCCAGCACCCGGCCCTTGCCCTCCACCGAGCGGCACCCCGCGGGCAGCGCGTCGAGCGCCCCCGTCCGCACCCGCGTCACCTTCCCGTTCTCCACCAGCACCGAGGCGTGCGCCTGCCACGTACCGTTGGAGAGGACGGCCACGTCCTGGAACGCCGTGCACGTGCCGGCCTTCACCTCCAGCGGCCGGACACAGGCCGCGTCCTTCATGGGGTCGCACCGGGTGTCGAGCCCCGCGTCCTTCAGGGCCGGCACGGCCGAGGGCTGCGCCACCAGCCTCGCCGAGGCCCCGGCGCGCTCTCCCGCCTCGAAGTCGCTCGCATCCAGGGGGCCGCTCGTCACGTCATAGGTGACGACACCGTCCGCCCAGACACGTTGCGCGCGGGCGTACACGGAGAGCGGGTGGTTCTTCCACAACACCACGTCCGCCATCTTCCCCTTCTCCAGCGAGCCCGTCCTGTCTTCCACGCCCATCACCCACGCGGGGTGCAGCGTCACCCAGCGCAGCGCCTCCTCCTCGGTGATGGGGATGCCGGACTCGCGCGCCCGCCACATCGCCTTGCCCGCCTCCTGGTTGAGCCGCTGGATGCCCAGCGCCGAGTCCGAGTGGATGACGGCACGCCCTCCCGCCTGCGACACCAGGCCCGCGTTCTGGGGAATCCCATCCCAGGCCTCCATCTTGAAGCCCCACCAGTCCGCCCACGTGGACACCGCCACGTTCTTCGCCGCCAGCTGGTCGCGCAGCTTGTAGGCCTCCAGCGCGTGGTGGAAGGAGCGGATGGAGAAGCCGAACTCGTCGGCCACCTGGAGCATCACCGCCATCTCGTCCGCGCGGTAGCAGTGGTTCTGCACGAGGATGTTGCCGCGCATCACCTCCACCAGCGACTCCTGCTGCAAGTCCCGGAGCGGGGCGGGCCCGGCCTCCTTCCCCTTCTTCTTTTCCCAAGCGTCCCACTTCTCCATGTACTCGCGCGCCCGGGAGAAGGCCTGCCGGAAGCCGGCCACGTTGCCCATGCGCGTGGAGGGGGCACGCCGCTGAAAGGCTCCGTACACCCGGCGGGGATTCTCGCCGCAAGCCATCTTCAGGCCGTCCTTCGCTCCGGGAAAGCGCATCTCCGCCGCCGAGCGGCCGAAGTGCAGCTTCACCGGGAAGCCGCGCCCGCCAATGAGGTTGGCGCTGCCCGGCAGCACCAGCAGGGAGGTGACTCCACCGGCCACCGCGCGGCGCAGCCCCGGGTCCTGCGGCCAGAAGCCGTGCTCGGCGGAGATCTCCGCCGTCACCGGGGCGGTGGCCTCGTTCCCGTCGCTGGTGGAGCTGGTATCCGGCGAGGCATACACGCCCAGGTGGCTGTGCGAGTCAATGATACCGGGAGTCACATAGAGGCCCGTACCGTCCACCTCCTCGGCCCCGGGCGGAGTGGTCACATCCGCGTTACGCCCCACGGCCAGGATCTTCCCGTCCGCGAAGGCAATGGCCCCGTCCTCGATGGCCGGGCCCGAGGCGGGCATCACCGTGGCATGCCGCACCACCACCGCTCGCTCCTGGCGCCACACGCGCGCGGGAGAGGAAGCCCCCTTCGCGGTGGGCTCGGACGGGGACGAAGCGCTGGTGGAGACGGTCGCGCAAGAGGTCAATAACAACAGGGAGAGGTGGCGATAGCGCATGGCCGCCCTCGTATCACGGTAGAATCGCACCCGCCCATGTCATCCGCCCCCAACACCCCCATCCCCACCCATACCCTCCTCGGCGAGCGGGCTCGTGGAGACAGGCTCGCGGCACAGCAATTCCACCTGGTGTTGCTGGATACCGAGCACGCCGGCACCGTCTTCCCGCTCAGCGGCGAGACCCTGCGCATCGGCAAGGCGCCGGACAACGACGTCGTCATCGACCACCCCACCGTCAGCCGCAACCACCTGCTGGTGCGCCGCCAGGGGGACCGCTTCCTCGTGCAGGACCTCGGCTCCACCAACGGCACCTTCCTCGATGGTGCCCAGGTGCGCGAGGCCTACCTGCGCCCCGGTGCCCTCATCGAGGTGGGCGACGTGCGGCTGCGCTTCAGCCCCCAGGTGGCCCCGGTGGAGATCGCCCCCTCGGTCGAGGACCGGCTCGGCGAGCTGGTGGGCCGCAGCGTGCCGATGCGGCAGATCTTCGCGCTCCTCCAGCGCATCGCCCCCACGGACTCCACGGTGCTGCTGGTGGGCGAGACGGGCGCGGGCAAGGGCGCCGCGACCAAGGCGTTGCACAAGCTCTCACCGAGGGCCTCGGGGCCGCTGGTGGTGTTCGACTGCGCCTCGGTGTCGGACTCGCTCATCGAGAGCGAGCTCTTCGGCCACGAGAAGGGCGCCTTCACCGGCGCGGTGGGCCAGCGCATCGGCTGCCTGGAGCGGGCCCACGGTGGCACGCTCTTCCTGGATGAGATCGACGACCTGGCGATGGACCTGCAGCCCAAGCTGCTGCGCGCCCTCGAGGACCGGGAGTTCCACCGGCTGGGCGCCTCGACGCCGGTGTCCTTCGACGCGCGCATCATCGTGGCGAGCAAGAAGGACCTCTGGGCGGAGACACAGGCGGGCCGCTTCCGAGAGGACCTGTACTTCCGGCTGTCCGTCTTCACGGTGACACTGCCGCCCCTGCGCGACCGCAAGGAGGACCTTCCCCTGCTGGTGGATGCCTTCGGCGGGCAGGGGCTGTGGGACCGGCTGCTGGAGAAGGTGCGCGAGCAGTTCCTCGGACACACGTGGCCGGGCAACGTGCGCGAGCTGCGCAACGCCATCGAGCGCGCCCGGCACATGGCGGACCTGCCGGAGATGGCCTTGGAGGGGCTGCTGCGCGAGCCCACGCCCGAGGTGTCCGATCCCTCGGGCGAGTCGCTCCCGGTGGAGTACTCGGGCCCCTTCAAGAGGTGCAAGGACGAGCTGGTGCGGGCCTTCGAGCGCGAGTACCTCACGCGGTTGCTCCAACGCACCAAGGGAAACATCGCCCGCGCCGCGCGCGAGGCCGAGCTGGACCGCAAGCACCTCTACTCACTGCTGCACAAGTACGGGCTGGTGCAGAGCGAGGGGGACTGAAAGGAAATCGGATGCCACCCCATGCGTTCTACCGGCGAACCTGGCGAAGCAGCCCGCCCTTCCCGGAGACCCGCAATCCATGCGCATCCGCGCCCTGCCCCTGCTCCTGCTCACCTCGTGTACCGCGGCCCAGAGCACCGTCGCTCCGGCCTCCCCACCCCCGGTGTCCCAGGCCGCCTCCCCCGCCCCCACCGGCCGGAAGCTGGACGCGGCCACGCCCATGAGGACAGCCTCGAGCACGCCCTTCACCGTGTCCGCCGGGTGGTACGTCACCGAGCAGGACGGGCGCCTGCTGCTCGAGGACCCCGAGCGGCAGCTCCGCCTCACCCTGCTGGAGGTGCCAGGACCCTCTGCCGAGCGCGCCATCGACGCCGCCTGGAAGCAGACCCGGCCCGGCTTCACCCTCCCCGTGAAGCACGCGGTCCACCCGCCCGCGCAGGACGGATGGGACGAGATCTTCCAGAACACCTACGAGCCCTCGTCGCAGGAGGCGCGCGTGGTCGTCGGCCTCGCCCGGCGCAAGGGTGACACCAACTACGTCGTCCTCCTGGAGGGCGCCGCGGCCGCCATGGATCGCCGGAGGGCCCAGGCCGCGCAAATCTTCCTCGGCTTCAAGTCGGCCCGGCTCGCCGAGGAGTCCTTCGCCGGCAAGGCCCCGCTGCCGCTGACCGCCGAGCGCCTCCAGTCCTTCGAGTCCTTCATCGAGCAGGCCCGCCAGACGATGAAGATTCCGGGCGTGGCCGTCGCCGTCGTCCAGGGCAACCGGGTCCTCCTCGAGAAGGGCTTCGGGACGCGGGAGCTCGGCAAGCCGGAGCCGGTGACGCCGGAGACGCTCTTCCTCATCGGCTCCACGAGCAAGTCGCTCACCACGCTGATGATGGCGCGGCTGGTGGACGAGGGCCTCTTCGGCTGGGACACCCCCGCCACCCGGCTCCTGCCCGACTTCTCGCTCGCCGACGCCGAGGTGACGAAGAAGCTCACCCTGCGTAACACCGTGTGCGCCTGCACCGGCATGCCGCGCCAGGACATGGAGATGGTCTTCGAGTACGCGGGAGTCACCGGCGAGCAGCGCATCGCCGAGATGCGGCGGATGAAGCCCACCACGGGCATCGGCGAGACCTTCCAGTACAGCAACCCCATGGTGACGGCCGGTGGCTACATGGCCGCGCACGCCGCCGAGCCCAGGCTCCCGCTCGGCCAGGCGTACGACCGCGTGATGCAGACGCGCGTCTTCGATGCCCTGGGCATGAAGTCCACCACCTTCGACTTCGCCCGCGCGGCGAAGCAGGACCACGCCTCGCCGCATGGGATGACCCTCGCGCTCGGCTACACCCCCCTGCCCCTGTCCCAGGATGAGATCATCGTCCCGGTCCGTCCCGCCGGCGGCGCCTGGTCCAACCTCCGGGACATGGAGCGCTACCTGATGGTCGAGCTCTCCAGGGGCCTCACGCCCGAGGGCCAGCGGCTCGTCTCCGAGGCCAACATGCTCGCGCGCCGCGAGCCGCAGGTGAAGATCACCGATACCATGAGCTACGGGCTGGGACTCATGGTGGACGACGACCACGGCGCCCACGTCATCCACCATGGAGGCAACACACTGGGCTTCAGCTCGGACATGTTCTTCCTGCCCGAGGCCAACGTGGGCGTCGTCCTGCTCACCAACGTCCAGGGGGATGGCCCCTTCCGCGACGCCGTCCGCCGCAGGTTCCTGGAGCTGCTCTTCGACGGCCGCGACGAGGCCCGCGCCCAGCTCGACTTCGCCCTGAAGAACCGGCGCGAGCAGTACGAGAAGGAGCTGGCCCCCGTCCGCGCGAAGCCCGACCTGGCCTGGGTGAAGACCCTGGCCGGCACCTGGCACAACGCGGACCTCGGACGCGTCACCCTGCGCGTCGAGGGCTCGGGCGCGGTGCTCGACGCGGGCGAGTGGCGCAGCACCCTGGGCGAGAAGCAGGAGAAGGACGGCACGCGCACGCTCGTCCTCTTGGATCCGCCGATGGCCGGCACCGAGCTCCAGTCCAGGAAGGAGGCGGAGCGCACCACGCTCGTGCTCGAGCTGCCGCAGCTGCGCTACGTCTTCGAGAAGCAGGCGGCGCAGGCCTCCGGCAACCCGTGACGTGAAAACACAGGGGGCGCGGGCCCTGGGAAGGTCCCAGGAGCCTCGCGCCCCCGAATGAAAGCCCGTGGAAACTCCCGTTACGGGTTCGCCGGGTTGTAGACCTCCGACGAGGCCTGGTCGTGGTTGCTGGCTCCGCCCACCGCGAGCACCGTGCCGTTGTCCAGCAGCGTGGCCGTGTGCTGGAAGCGGTCCACGTTCATGGCCGTCGTGGAGCTCCAGGTCCCCGTGGCCGGGTCATACAGCTCGGCCGAGTACAGGATGCCCAGGGCGTCGTGGTAGCCGCCCGCCACCAGCACCTTGCCGTCCTTCAGCCCGGTGGCCGAGTGGTACCGGCGCGGCGAGCCCATGGCGCCGGTGGACGACCAGGTGTTGGTGGCCGGGTCGAACAGCTCCGCCGAGGCGCTGAGCGGCACATCGAGGCCCGCGCCGCCAGCCACCAGCACCTTGCCATTCTGCAGCAGGGTGGCCGAGTGGTACGCGCGGCCCGTGCCCATGCCGGCCACGGCCGTCCACTCGCCGGTGGCGGGGTCATACAGCTCCGCCGAGGAGACGCGCGCGCCGGAGGCATCCAGGCCGCCCGTCACCAGCACCTTGCCGTTGGCCAGCAGGGTCAGGGTGTGGAAGCGCCGGGCCGTGCTCATGCCGCCGGTGAACGACCAGGTGCCCAGGGCCGGGTCATACAGCTCGGCCGAGGCCAGCACACCGCCGCCATACTCCTCGGAGCCACCACCGGCCACCAGCACCTTGCCGTCGAGCAGCAGGACCGCGGCGTGGTTGAAGCGCAGCTGGTTCAGCCTGCCGGCCGATTCCCACTGGCCCCGCGACGGGACGTACAGCTCCGCGGTGATGCCGGAGAACACGTCCTGGCCACCACCCGCCACCAGCACCCCCCCATCCCGCAGCCGCGTGGCCGTGTGGCCGCGGTGGGTGGTGAGGGTGTTGCCCGTGGCCGACCAGGCCTTGGCGTCCGGGTCGTACACCTCCGAGGTGACGTTGTAGCCACCCGCCACCAGCACACGGCCATCCCCGAGCAGCGTGGCGGAGTGATGCAGGCGAGGCAGGGCCATGCCGCCCGTGAGCACCCAGCCCTTGTCATCGCCACCCGTCGTGTCACAGGTGCCAGAGGGGCCCGGAACGACATTTACCGTGCGGGTCTCGCTACCGACGTTGCCGGACGAGTCCTTCACCGCGTAGGTGAGCGTGTACGTGCCCGGCACCTTCGTATTGACGAAGCCGGAGACGGTCGCCTGGGCACTCAGGTCTCCCAGGCATGCGTCGTAGACGTCCACGCCGGGCTCGACGTACGGGGTCAGACACTCCACGGTCACCGTGGAGTCACCCAGCAGCGCCACGATGGGAGCCTGGGTGTCCAGCACCTTCACCGTGCTGGTGCAGATGGCGGTGTTCCCGGAGGAATCCTTCGCGGTGTGCGTCACCGTCGTGGAGCCCGGCGGGAAGCTGCCCGGACCCCGGTCGGCGCTCACGCTCACCTCGCCACAGTTGTCGATGGCGACCGCCTGGCCCGGGTCGATCGTCAGATCCTCGGAGCACTCGGCCATCCTGTCCTCCGGGCAGTAGAGGGTCGGAGCCGTGCTGTCGGTCACCTTCACCCGCGCCGTGCAGGAGGAGCGCAGGTTGGTCTGGTCCACGCACGTCAGCGTCACCGTGGTGGTGCCAGGCCCGAAGGGGCCCTCCGGCGTCTGGGTGCAGGAGCGCAGGTCCCCATCCGGATCGTAGGAGCCATTGTCCACCGAGCCGGTACCGCAGAGCTCGCCAGCCGTCACGTCCAGGTCCTTGCAGCGGGCCACCGGAGCACGCGCGACGGGACCGCCGGAGGACCGGCACGAGGCAGAGCAGGAACCCGTACCATTGCTGGCGCCGGTGTCGCACTCCTCGCCCGGATCCAACACGCCGTCACCGCACCAGTGCAGGCGGCACACGGCCGAGCACGCCGTGCCCGGGGTACCATTCGTCGCCTTGCCGGCATCGCACTCCTCGGGGTACTGCACCACCCCGTCACCACACATCACGGGCGTGGCACCCCGCGCCAGGATGTAGGGCACACCATGCGAGCCATCCGCGAAGTCCCGCGAGCCGGGCCAGCGCGGGCCCATGGTCGAGTCCCGATCCAGGGCAATCACCAGCGCCGTGAAGTCGGCATCCGGATAGACATCGAAGGCCTCGTGCACGGAGCAGTTCCAGCCGGACAGCTGGCGATCCGTCAGGCCATTGAGCGCATCATGCTGGGCCACGATGTGGGCGGCGTCGTAACAGCCCACGCCCGTCACGGTGAAACCACCGAACGGCTCGAGCAGCTTCACCTGCGTGTTGGATTGGATGCCGTGGTAGTAGCAGCTCAGGCTGATGTAGGCGCCCGTCTTGCCCGTCTGAAAGGCGGCGAACGCGATGGAGTTGCGCGTGCCCGTGTACTCATAGTGGTGCACGAAGTCGGTGCCCACGATGATGACGTTGCCATCGACGATGGGGCCCCACACGTTGCGGTTGTTCACCGCCGCCTGCACCACCGTCAGGCCGGCGCACGAGGCATCCCCGAGGATGATGGCGCGATAGGAGGCGAAGTCCGCCGCGGTCATCGCGGCCCACTGCGCCTCGCTGACGACATCCACCGCGTAGCCCAGGTTCCTGGCCTCGTTGGCCTCCATGCTGTCTTCGCCATGGATGACCGTGCTGTCCAGGATGAGCACCTTGTTGGTGCTGACCACCCCTGGTGGGCGCGTGCTCACGAGGGGGCTCGGTGCCAACGCCTTGGGCAGCGGAGGCGGGACGGTCTCCGCATCCAAAGACAGATCGCCGGTGCACGCGGTGAGCAGCAACGCACCCAGGACACACAGCATCCGGCCACGGATGCCGCTCAGACACTTCTCCAGGGTATCAGACAGCATCCATACCCCTCCCCTCTCTTGGCTGGGACGGACCACGGCGATGGGGTCCTCTAACCCCTCGCCTCGTTCTCGGCACTCCCGTGATTGTCCGCGTACGGCCGACTCAATCCGGGCATTGTATTTTTACACCCGGATCACCCGGAAAATGAAATCAATCTCCCAAGACCTACATCCCAGTAATACCAGGATGGTGCCCGGCGTGTGACTCCAAGTGCGGATGTGCCCTCAAGGCCAGGCGCGAGTGCCGGAGAGGAAGTCAGCCAAGGTGGGCGCGTAGTCCACACCCATGCGCAGGGGAACGTCATCGTGGTCAGCGCCTTCCACCAGGACGAGCCGCTTGGGTTCATGCGCCACGGAGTAGAGACGCTCGGAGAACTCGGGGCGGACGAAGTCGTCCTCGGCGCCGTGCAGCAACAGCAGGGGCACGCCCCGCATGGCGCGGAGGCGGCCCTCGGTATCCCAGGCGCCCTCGGACAGGAAGCTGGCGGGGAGGTCCATGTTGCTGGAGTCCCCCACCAGCCCCTGCACGGAGCTGAAGGGAGACTCGAGCACGAGCGCCGCGGGTGGCTTGTCCGCCGCGAGCTGGGTGGCCACCGCCGTGCCGAAGGAGCGCCCGTAGTAGACGAGACGGTCGGCCGGGAGGCCCGAGCGCGCGGAGAGCCAGGCGAGCGCCGCCCGGCTGTCCTCGAGCAGGCCCTGCTCGGTGGGCTCCACGTCGGTGGAGGTACCCCAGCCCCGGTAGTCAAAGACGAGCACGTCGTAGCCGAGGTTGGAGAGGCCCTTGGGCCGGGCGATGTGCGCGTCCAGGTTGCAGCAGATGCCGTGGAAGTAGAGGACGTAGCCGAGGGGCGGCTGCTGCGCGGACTTCACGTACGCGGCTCCCAGCCGCACGTGCGCGTCTACCACGAGGTCCACCGGCTCGATGCGGTCGGGGGACACCGTCTCCTCGGGCGTGTCGCCCTCGGCGGGGAGCGTGTAGTGGTCCACCCGCTCGCGCGAGTAGAGGAAGGGGTCCAACGAATAGCAGGCCCCGAGGCCCACCGCGGCCAGCAGGGTTCCCAATATCAGCGCGCGGCGGCTCATCTCCCGTCACCTCCGAAGCGGTGGTTCACGCCCAGCACGACACCCAGCGCCCCCATGCCCTGGAGGCCCTGCCAGTCCGCCGCGTTGAAGCGGGTGGCGGAGTCGGGCTGATACCAGCGCAGGTCCAACTGCACGCCCCACGCGCCCAGCCGCACCTCCTCGCCCACCGCCAGCGACAGCAGGGGCCGCCCGCCCGCGAGCTGCACCAGGCCCGTGGCCGAGACGTAGGAGAGGAAACGCCCGCCGAGCAGGTAGCTGACGGTGGGCGACACCTCGACATAGGCACGAGGGGACGCCTGTCGCGAGGAGAGGACCTGGGTGAAGCCGTAGACGCGGCCGCCCAGGGAGAGGGCGGGTATCACGCCATCCTGTTCGAGCGCCAACCAACTGCCGCCCACGTCCAGGCCCGCCACACCGAAGGCGAGCGTCGTGAGGTGCGCATGGGCGGCCACGTCGACGCGGTCGGCCACGCCGTAGCGGGCGCCCACGGTGCTCAGCGGAACCGGAATCACCGGCCCCAGTTTCACCAGGGGCCCGCCCAAGGCCCCCTCGACCTGGATGGCGCCACGCGGCACGGGGCGCACCTGGGTGGACAAGCCGCACCCCGTGGCGAGCAGGGCGGGAAGGAGCAGCAACGAAGTTCTCATCACGCCCCTTCCCATAGCGGAAGCCGGACCTCTTTGCTTCCACTCGCCCTCTACAGAGGAGGCTCGGGGCCGAAGCCCGCGTCGGCCGCCACCGCCGAGAAACGGCCGCCGAGCGTCCGGCCCGCGCCGTAGCCCTCGCCCTTCTTGAAGGACAGCGAGAAGTCACCGCGCGTCGGCTCACCCGGGTTGCCGCCCTCGTCCAGCACCAGGTCTCCGTTCTCCACCGGCGCGAAGACACGCGCCGGCTCGCCCGCCGCCAGGTGCACCACCGTCGCCCGCGCGTGCCCCGAAGGCGTCAGCCCCGCCAGGTCCACCTCCGTCCCCGGCTTCAGCTCCAACCCCTCCGTGTCCACGCTCAACCGCACCACCAGGTCCACATCGGTGGCCGTGCTGCGGTAGTAGCTCACCTGCAGCGCCTGGACGTTGCGCTGCACCTCCACGCGCGACACCTCCAGCGAGAACAGGTCTCCCACGCTGCCCGACAGCGAGTTGTCCCCGCCACACCCCACCAGCGTGCCGCACACCGCCAGCGCCAGGCACGCCACTGCCCTCACGGCTCCACCGCCAGCTTCACCATGCCCGTGTCCGGCGCGCGGTACGCCACCACCCGCTTGCCCGTGGACAGGAAGGCCAGCTTCGCTCCCCACCCGCCCGCGGCGTCCACCAGCACGTCATTCCAGTTCTGCTCGATGAACGCGGAGATGTGCAGCTCGTCCACGCGCGGGTCGCAGCTCTGCTCGTTGGCGCTCACGCTGTTGGAGCAGATGTAATAGGCGATGTGCGGCTCGTGATGCACCGGGTCGAAGGCCAGCGACGGGTACCAGCCACCCGCGCCCGACTGGAACACCGGGTCCGGCTCGGACCAGGAGACGCCATCCTTCGAGAAGGTATAGGTGAGCTTGTTGCTGGTGCGGTTCACCACCGCCACGCCGTAGCCCACCTGGCTGTCCCATCCGAGGCTCGCGCCCAGCTGCGTGTCGGCGACCGCCTGCACCTGGAACGCCGTCGTCCAGGAGCCGTCCGGCTTGCGGCGCTGGAAGAGCACGTTGCGGCCCCGGGCATCCGCTCCATCCGTCACCTGGTCGTGCACCAGCGCCGGCTGCCCCCCCGCCATCACCATGGAGATGTGGCCGCCATAACCCGCCTTGGTGTCGGCAGACATGGCCAACATCCTGGGGGTCCAGCTCGTCGGGCCACCTTCGACCAGCTCGAGGTCGCTGCCCTCCCAGTCCTGCTTGCCGAACTGGCCGTTGTGCCCGTCCCGGTACGCGACGTAGGCCTTCGTGCCGTCGAAGACGATGGCGGGGTTGAGGCCCACCAGGTAGCCCGAGTCCGCCAGAGCGTTGCCCGTCGGCGCGTTGTTGCTCCTGGTGGCCGGGATTCTCTCCACCCAGCTTCCGGGCGCATTGCGGTACGACACGGCGAGATCGCTCTGCACCCACTCCACGGATTGGTCGCTGCCGCCACCGAGGTAGCTCACCGCGGCCTTGCCCGTGGAGTCGTACGCCACCGCCACGCCCCCCACCACCTCCACCGTGGCGACGCGCTCGGGCTGCGAGGCCTGGCCGGCCTTCCACTCGATGAAGCGGACCTCGTACTCCTTCGTCCCCGTCACGCGGCTGATGTAGGCCACGCCGACCCGGTCCTGCGGCCCCACCGCGAGCGCGAGCGGCTGCAGCTCCGTGGCCGTCGCGTCGAGGACGAGCCGTTGGAAGGGGGACAACTCGTTGAGGGTGTCGGTGTTGTCGCCCCCGGTGCCCGCATCGGGGGGACGCGGCGCCTCGGGGGTACACGCCAATGCGAGCGCCAGGCCCAGCGCCCATCCCTGCCGTCTCATGGAGCGTCTCCTTGGTTGTGAATCGAGCAAGGACCCCATCCTACGCCAGCTGGGCTAGGCTTGGGCGCCCATGGACCGGCGATCCTTCCTCCAGCGGCTGTCCTTCTTCGGTGGCGGCGTGGTGCTCCTCGGCGGCGCGGCCTGCAAGCGCGGCCCGTCCTCAGAGCCCTCGGCGCCCGCCAACACCCAGGCCGCGGCGGCGAACGGCCTGTCCCCCCTCACCTTCACCCGGGCCGAGTACGCCGTGGTGGCCGCCGCCAGCGATCGAATCCTCCCGCGCGACGAGGACCCTGGCGCGAAGGACGCGGACGTGCCCGTCTACATCGACCGGATGCTCCAGTCACCGGAGCTCGAGCAGATGCGCCAGGACTTCATGCAGGGCGTGGCCGCGCTGGAGCGGCGCTCGCAGCGGATGTTCCAGGTGGGCTTCGTCCAGGCCACGCCCGCCCAGCAGGACGAGCTGCTCGGTGTCTTCAAGGACAGCCCCGCGGGCAGCGGCGAGGCGCACTTCTTCGAGCTGTTGATGGTGCTGACGCTGGAGGGGTACCTCGGGGACCCGTCCTACGGCGGCAACAAGGACCGGGTGGGCTGGAAGCTGGTGGGCTTCGACACGGTGGGCACGGTGGCCTCCGCGCCGCCCGAGGGCCATGACGGCATGAAGTGCCTGAAGACCTGCGGGAGGCACCCGTGACGAAGGCGCCAGTGGACGTCTGCATCATCGGCAGCGGCGCGGGCGGTGCCCCCATGGCGCTGGAGCTGGGACGCGCGGGCTTCAAGGTGGTGGTGCTGGAGAAGGGAGCGCACTACCAACCCAAGGACTTCATCCACGACGAGATCCTCAACAGCCGCCGCAACTTCTTCATGCCCCTGCCGTGGGAGGAGCCCCACCTGGTGCGCCAGGGCGCGGCGGGCCGCTACGAGCGCACCAACTCCGCGTGGACGGCCAACTGCGTGGGCGGCGGCACGGTGCACATGAGCGGCTACTTCTACCGGCTCAAGCCGGTGGACTTCCGGCTGCGCTCGACGCTCGGCGCGGTGAAGGGCAGCACGCTCGCGGACTGGCCCATCGCCTACGAGGAGCTGGCGCCCTTCTACGACGTGGCCGAGGCCGAGCTGGGCGTGTCCGGCGAGGCGGTGCCGCATCCCTTCGCCGAGCCGCGCAAGGGCCCGTACCCGCTGCCACCGCTGGACGTGCACCCCATCGCCCGGGAGCTGGACCGGGTGTGCGGGGACATGGGGTGGCACAGCCTGCCCACGGCGCGAGGCATCATCAGCCGGCCCTACCGGGGACGCGCGGGATGCGCCTACTGCGCGCTGTGCGGCAGCTACGGCTGCGAGATGGGAGCCAAGAGCGGCACCAACGCGAACCTCATCCCGGCGGCGCTCGCCACAGGGAACGTGGAGCTGCGGCCGCGGTGCATGGCGCGCTCGGTGGAGGTGGACAAGGAGGGCCGGGCCCGGAGCGTGGTGTACCTGGACGCGGACGGGGTGGAGCAGGAGCAGCCAGCGAAGGTGGTGGTGGTGTCCTGCACGGCGGTGGAGAGCGCGCGGCTGCTGCTCAACTCGGTGTCCAACCGCTTCCCGCGAGGGCTCGCCAATGGCAGCGGGCTGGTGGGCAGGAACCTCATCTTCAGCTCGTTCGGCGAGTCGCGTGCCACGTTCCGCGTGTCGAAGCAGAGCGCGGCGCGGCCGTGGCTGACGGACCCGGCGCCCTTCGTGAACCGGAGCGTGCAGGACTTCTACCTGATGCCGGACGAGCGCTTCGGCTTCCGCAAGGGAGGGACGCTGGGCTTCATGTGGACGCACCCCAACCCCATCTTCGCGGCGGTGGGGCTCGCGGGCAGCGGCAAGGACGGCGTCTTCGGCAAGGCGCTGAAGGACCGGATGCGGGAGTACCGGGACTCGCGCATCCTCCAGTTCGAGGTGTACGGCGAGTTCCTCCCCACCTCGGGCACGTACGTGACGGTGGAGCCGGGCGTGAAGGACAAGTACGGCCTGCCCGTGGCCGCCATCACGATGGAGCGGCACCCCATGGACTTCGCCGCCACGCGCTTCCTCGTGGAGCGGGGCGAGGAAATCCTGATGCGGCTGGACCCGGATGACATGAAGCGCGTGGGCATCGCCGGGGAGACGACCATCCTGCAACACGGCACGTGCCGCTTCGGGAACGACCCGGCCACCTCGGTGCTGAACAAGGAGTGCAGGGCGCACGAGGTGCCCAACCTCTACGTGGTGGACGGCAGCTTCATGCCCACCGCGGGCAGCGTGCCCTCGACGCTCACCATCGTGGCCAACAGCTTCCGCGTGGCGCGAGGTCTGGTGACACGAATGAAGCGCAATGAGATTCGACCCTCTCCCTCTGGGAGAGGGCCGGGGTGAGGGTCTACCGCGGCCCCGCGGCTCACGCGTTCCAGATGGCTTCGATCCGGGCGCGCACCTTACGGCGCCCCTCGGCGAAGCCCGGCAGGGCCCGGAGGGGCTGAAGCACCGGGCAGCGCTCGATCCACTCCAGGTCGATGAGCGCCGTGTCCGCGGCCCGCTGGAAGTACGTCAGCGCCCGCTCCGGGTGACCGGAGATGCACAGCATCTCGGTGGAGATCTGGCACAGCAGGCTGACGAAGCGCGGGCTGCTCGCCTGGGAGAGCATCTGCTCGAACTCCGGCACCAGCGAGAGCACATCGACCTCTCCGAGCACCACGCCCACGTAGTCCCTGCTCGCACGGGCCGGGAACTCCGGCTCGTCCGCCAGCAACAGGTCCCGGCACCGCCGCAGTTCCTCGTGGTCTCCCACCCAGGCGGCCACGCGCACGCGCAGGGAGATGGCCCCGAAGCGGTGCTGGGTCGCCGCGCTCAGCCGCTCCATGGCCCACCAGTAGTCGTCCATCTTCCCGCGCAGGGCACTGCAACGGGCCAGCTCGAACAGCACCACCACGTGGCTGGGATCCAGCTCGTAGGCCTGCCGCAACCGGGGGAGGCCCTCGTCGGCGCGGCCCGCCTCGCACTGCAGGGTGCCAAGGTATTGCAACGTGGCCGGGTGCAGGGGCGCGATGTCCAGGGAGGTGCGCAGGGACACCACCGCCGTGCGCCAGTCGTCCTGCTGGGCGGCCAGCATCGCCCGCGCCAGATGCGTCGTGGCCAGCTCTGGCGCCAGCCGCAGGGCGCGCTCCACGCTGGCGCGCCCGGACGCGGCCCAGTCCCGCCCGTCGCTCCGGGAGGCCGAGAACCACGCGCGAAGGCTCGCGATGGCGTGCAGCGAGATGGCCGGCGCGAAGTCCGGCGCCAGCTCCAGGCAGGACTCCAGCAGGCTCAGCGGGCTGTCGGGACCTTCCCGGAACGGCTCATGCACATGGACGGCGGCCTGCCGGTACAGCGCCAGCGCCTCGGGAGGCGTGTTCGCGTGCCAGGCGGACAGCACCAGCTCGCCGCGCAGCCCCTCGGCGATACGAGGCACCAGCCGGTCCTGCAACTCGAAGGCGTCGGTGGAGGCGTACTCGAAGCGGCCACTCCACAGCTGGGTACCGGACCGGGCATCCAGCAACCGCACGGACACGCGTGTCTGCGAGCCCGCGCACTGCACCGTCCCGTCCACCACCAGCTCCACCCCGAGCTCCCGCCCCACCGTCCGCGGATCCCTCTCGTCGCGGAAGCGCGCCGTCACCCCACTGCCGGGCACGCGAAACCCGCGCGCACGCGACAGCTGGTCGATGATCGCCTCGGTCAGCGAGTCCCCCAGGTACTCGGAATCGCGCGGGCCCTGGAAGCGCAGCGGCAGCAGGGCAACTCCCTGCTTCACCGATGGAGTCGAGGTCGAGGTGCGCGGCGTGTGGCGCGAGGACCCCGTCAATGAAAGGGGCACGGGGGTGTTCGCCGTCATCGGCGCGAGGGTGGGCGGACCCGACAGGGTGGGCTCCCCCACGCTGACGAGCCAGTCCCGCAGCGCCCCGGCCACCTCGAGCGCGCTCGCCGGCCGCTCCTCGGGAGCACGGGCCAGGCAGCGGTGCACCAGCTCGGCGAGGGGCGCCGGGACGGAGGGGCGCGTCCGGAGATCCGGAGCGGGCTGGCGCAGGCGGGCCAGCGCGGTGGCCCAGGGTGTCTCGCCGGAGAAGGGCTGCTCGCCCGTGAGCATCTCGAACAGCAACAACCCCACCGCGTAGAGGTCCGCGCGAGCATCCACCGGATCGCCCGACACCTGCTCCGGCGCCATGTACATGGGCGTGCCGACGGCGCCCTGGGTCCGCGAGGCGACCTCTCCCGCCACCGCGCGGGCAATGCCGAAGTCGGTGAGGACCACCCGCCCACCGGACTCGACGAGGATGTTGGCCGGCTTCAGGTCCCGGTGCACCACCCCGGCGGCATGCGCCGCGGCCAGCCCCTCGCACACGGCCAGGGTGATGCGGGCGGCCCGGGGCGCGGACAGCGGACGCTCGCGGGCGAGCACCATCCGCAGGTCATCCCCTTCCACGAACTCCATGGTGAGGAAGGCCTGGCCCTCGTGGGTGCCCAGGTCGTGCATCCGCGCCACGTGGGGGTGGGTGATGCGGCGGGCGAGCCGCACCTCGCGGCTGAAGCGCTCGAGCGCGTCCGGGCCGGCGTCCTTGCCGAGCTCCAGCTTCTTGAGGGCCACCACGTCGCCGACGAGGCTGTCGCGCGCCTGGTACACGGTGCCCATGCCGCCGCGGCCGAGCATGCGCAGGAGGGCATAACGCCCGGCGAAGAGCGGCCCGGGCAGGGCCTCCTGGGAGACGTGCGTGCCTGAGGGGCGGATGAGGGTCTCGCCCCCGTCGAGGGCGGAATCGGGAGGTCGGGGAGTCTCGGGCAAGGCGGCCATAATCTAACCCGCGCCCCCCGTGGCCCGCCATTCACACTCGGTGCAAACGCCCGAGCGGCACGACACGCCCGTTTTTCCTATACCCTGCGCCCGTGAGCCATCCCCGCTACTTCGTCCCCCACGCCGCGAGCCCGGCCGAGCCCCTCCGGCCCGACCCTTCCGCGATGGTGCACGCGGTGGACGCGTTCCGCCTGGAGAGCCGGCTCCTCGGAGAGCAGGAGTTGCTCGTGGGCACCGACGCCGTGGGAGGCGTGTTCGCCATACCCGCGAGCGAGCGCCATCAACTGCCCGCCTCCGTCAGGGCCCAGCTGACACACCACGAGGTCGCCTCCGGCCGCACGCCCCGGAGGCTCTCCGCCTCGGAGCTGTACTTCTTCTCCGTCGAGCTCATCGAGCACCCGGAGGACGCGCAGGGCATCAACGACCCGGTCTATCTCTACGGCACCCTGCTCGGTCCCTGGCCGAGCGACTTCCCGGAGCGCGTCCCGGGCCAGCTCACCGTGAGCCGCGGCGACATGCTCGCCGGGCTGGTGGCTGGCGTGCCCGAGGCCTTCCACTACGTGCAGGACGCGGAGAGCAGGTACGCCCCGCGCGCCTACCACGCGCTCCTCCCCGGAGACAGGCCCGAGCGCCTCGCCGAGGGCCGCGGGCTGGTGCTCGCCTACCCCGCCGTCCCCGCCGAGTTGCAGACGCACAACGCCGCCAACGGTCCCGTGGTGGCACGCCTCGTCCACGACGTCCTCACCCAGTTGCAGGCCTCCGCCCGCGAGCACAACGGCCCGGAAACGCTCCGGGACATGGAGCTGCCCGTCCCCAGCCGCCTCATGGCCATCGCGGAGCTCGAGATGCGCGGCTACGAGGTGGAAGGCGACGTGGCCACCCTGCGACGCAACCACCCGGGACTGGTGAACCGGCTCGCGGAGTGGCTGCGCCGGGAGAAGGTGAAGGTTCCCCCGGAAGCCTCCGCGCCCGAGTTCCTCGAGCTCGCCCGCCGCGCCCTCGCCGCGCTCCCGGGCTGGCCGAGCGACTCCGAGCGCGCGCTCCGCACCCTGGTGCGGCCCGGCAACGACGCGCCCGCGAGGTCGATGCCCGTCACACCCGCGGCCCCGTCCCCCGCGCAGACGCCCCTCGTCCAGCGCCCGATTCCTCCTCGCGCGCCGCCCGCGCCCGCGCGCCCGAGCGACTGGATGAAGGACTTCCTCGACGCGCACACCCGCACTGGCGGTGCGAAGCCGAAGCTCACCCTCGCGCAGGAGACACCCGCGCGGGGCACCCCCTCGGTGGGAACACCCGAGTGGATGGCCGACTTCGGCTCCGCGAAAACCTCCAAGCCCTCCAGACCAGCCAGGCCGTCCAAGCCGTCCAAGTCCGCTCCCGCTCCCAGCGCGACGAAGAAACCGGACTGGATGTCCGATTTCGAGGACTGAGCCCGGTTGCGGTGGCGGCTCTCGGGGCGATACCGTCTCCCCCCTCAGCAAAGAGGGGAAAAATGGGACACGAGAAGCCGGTCGAACCGTTTTCGGATCTCCATGTCGAGGAGGGGCGGGTGCACGCGGTGTTGCTGCACGACCCCACCGTCGAGGGGCTGGATATGGCCATCTACATGGACGCATCCGGCAGCATGAAGGAGGAGTACGAGTACAAGCAGCCCTCGCGCACCTTCATGGAGTGGCTGCGCGGTGCGCCCCTGAAGGAAGCCTCCAACCAGGTCGAACCCCAGGTGCAGTGGATGCTCGAGTACCTGGCCACCAAGGATCGCAACGGCCTGCTCCGCGTCGCCTACTGGGCCTGCGGCTCCACCGGCAAGGACGTGGAGGTGATCGGCGAGCTGAAGGGCGTGGACGTCAAGACGTACAAGTTCCCCGGCCCGAAGAACCTCGGGGGCTACACGTACCTGGCGCCGGCGATGAAGGACTACGTGCGCTACCTGAGGGAGCAGGTTCCCAAGGGCGCCCGGCGCGGGTGCGCCGTGTTCGTCACCGACGGCAAGCTGCATGACGCCGACGACGTGAAGCAGTTCTCGGCCCAGGTGGCGCGCGACGTCGCCTCCGGCAAGCTGCCGCGCGTCAACTTCATCCTGGTCGGCGTCGGTGACAACATCGACGAGGAGCAGCTCGAGGACATCGCCCACGAGGAGTTCCCGGGCGTCGGTCACCTCTGGTGCCACCGCATCGCCGCGGAGATCACCCAGGTGGCCGAGTTGGTGGCCGTGCTGGTGGACGAGACGATGACCGTCGCCGCCGGCGGCACCATCTACGACGACAAGGGCAAGGTGCTGAAGACGTACGAGGGCCGCCTGCCCGCGGTGCTCGAGTTCGAGGTGCCCGAGGGCACCGAGAGCTTCACCCTCGAGGTGAACGGCCAGCGCTACACCCAGCCGCTTCCGGAAGACGATCACGACGAGGAGCACCACTGATGGCCGGCCACGAAGTCATCGCCAAACCGTTCTCGGACGTCCACCGGGTGGGAAACCGGGTGGTGGCCACGCTGCTGCACGACCCCACCGTCGAGGGGCTCGACGTGGCCCTCTACATGGATGGCTCGGCGAGCATGGAGGACGAGTACGGCCCGCGCGGCGTGCTCGCCAAGCTCGCGCCAGTGAAGAACCTGGTCGAGCCGCAGATGCGGTGGATGCTCGAGTACCTCGCCAACAAGGACCGTGACGGCAAGGTGCGCGTGGCCTACTGGGCGACCGGCGACGGCAGCCAGCTCGAGGAGGTGGGCGAGCTCACCGGCCCTCAGGCCAAGGACTACCGCTTCCCAGGCCCCCGCTTCTACGGGAAGGCCACGGTGATGCTCCCGGTGCTGCGTGACTTCGTGGCGCACATGAAGCAGCAGGTGCAGGCCGGTGCCCGCCGTGGTCTGGCGGTGATCATCACCGACTCGCAGATCAACGATGGCAACGACGTGAAGGCCTACGCCACGCAGGTGGCGAAGGAGATCGCCTCGGGCCGCCTGCCCCGGATGAACTTCGTGTTCGTCGGGGTGGGCGACCAGGTGGACGAAGAGCAGATGGAGGCCATCTCCCACGAGACGTATCCGGGCGTGGGCCACCTGTGGTGCCACCGCATCGCCGACCGCATGGAGGAGATGGCGGAGCTGGTGGCGGTGCTGGTGGACGAGACGATGACCGTCGCCGCCGGCGGCACCATCTACGACGAGCAGGGCAAGACGTTGAAGAGCTACGAGGGCCGGCTGCCCGCGGTGCTCGAGTTCGACGTACCCGCCACGTGCAAGGCCTTCACCCTCGAGGTGGCGGGCCAGCGCTTCACCCAGCCCATCCCCGAAGAGCACGAAGACGAAGACCACGAGGAGGAGGAGGACCACGCGCCCGAGCCGGTGCGAGCCCCCGCCGCCCCTCCAGCCCGCAAGCATCGCGGCCACGGCCACTAGGAACACCATGTCGGAGCAGAAGAAGATCGTCCGGGTGCTCGGGCACGTCCACGGCCCTGACTGCAAGCACGGCCATGCGCATGAGCACGGCGAGAAGCACGTGCACGGTCCTGGCTGCAAGCACGACCATGCTCATGAGAAGCAGCACGCTCATGAGCACGGCGAGAAGCATGTGCACGGCCCTGGCTGCAAGCACGACCATGTGCATGAGCACGACCACGCTCATGAGCACGGCGAGAAGCACGTGCACGGCCCTGGCTGCAAGCACGACCACGGCCATGCGCACGAGAAGGCGCATGTCCACGGACCTTCCTGCTCGCACGGTCATGACCATGACCACGACCACGGTCACGAGCACGGACCGGGTTGCGACCACGGGCACGACCACCACCACCATCACCCCCAGTCGACCCGGCGGATCCACCCGCCCGCGCACCGGGCGGCGGAGGGTGGTGGTATCGCGCTCCAGCTGGATCTCGAGGGCACCCTGCCCGGAGAGACGGACGAGGTCGGCCGCTTCCAGAAGCTCGAGGCCGCCCTGGAAGCGCACCGCGGAATCTCCGAGGTCCACCTCCGGAGGGACCTCGGCCACGCGGAGATCTGCATCCACTACCAGCCCGAGCTGGTGAGCGTACAGCACCTGCTCGCGCTCGCTCAGAGCACCGGGGCCGTGGTGTCGGAGCGGTACAAGCAGCACACCTGGTTCGTGCGCGGGATGAACTCGGCCGACTCGGCGACGGTGATCGAACACGCCGTCAGCCGGCTCACCGGTGTCCTCTCCGCGAGCGTGGCGTATGCGAGCGAGCGCCTGGTCATCGAGTACGACCGCGAGACGCTCACGCTGAGCGACGTGGAAGCCCACGTGAAGTCGCTCGGGTACGGGCTGGAGGTGCCCACCGCGGGCCATGCCTGCTCGCACCACGCGCACGGCGGCGGTCTGGCCCCCAAGCTTGAGCTGCCCCTGGTGGTGGCCTCCGGCGTCCTGCTCGTCGCCGGCTGGCTGGTCGAGCGCTTCGCTCCCGTCCCGGCCCTGGTCCCGACCGTCATCTGGGGCCTGTCGATGGCGAGCGGCGGCTTCTTCGCCATCCGCGGCTCGGTGCAGTCCATCCTCCAGCGCCGCATCGACATCGAGACGATGATGGTGGTGGCGGCGCTCGGCGCCGCGGTGCTCGGGGCGTGGTTCGAGGGCGCCTTCCTGCTCTTCCTCTTCAGCGCGGGCCATGCGCTGGAGCACCGGGCGATGGACAAGGCGCGCCGGTCGATCGAATCGCTCAGCGCGCTGCGCCCCGAGATGGCGCGGGTCCGGCGTGGGGACGACATCGTCGAGCTGCCGGTGGGCGACGTCCAGCGCGGCGAGCGCATCATCGTGCGCCCGGGTGACCGCGTGCCCCTCGATGGAATCATCCGCGAGGGCAAGAGCTCGCTGGAGCAGGCGGCGATCACCGGCGAGTCCATTCCCGTCGCCAAGAAGCCGGGGGACGAGGTGTTCTCCGGCACCATCAACTGCGAGGCGCTGCTGGAGGTGGAGGTCACCAAGCTGTCCTCCGAATCGGTGCTCGCGCGCGTGGTGGACATGGTGGCGCAGGCCGAGGCCCAGAAGGGCCCCAACCAGCGCTTCGCCCAGCGGATGGAGCGGACCTTCGCGCCGCTGGTGATGGGCGCGGCGGTGCTGTTCCCGGTGGTGCTCGTGCTGATGGGCACGCCGCTCAAGGAAGCCATCCTCCGGGCGGTGTCGCTGCTCGTCGCGGCCTCGCCGTGCGCGCTGGCCATCTCCACGCCCTCCGCCGTGCTGTCCGCGGTGGCGGCGGCGGCGCGAGGCGGCGTGCTGGTCAAGGGTGGCATCTACCTCGAGCTGCTCGGGAACATCCGGGCGATCGCCTTCGACAAGACGGGCACCCTCACCGTGGGGCGGCCCCGGCTGCTCACCAGCGCTCCGGCGCAGGGGGTGTCTCGCGAGGAGCTGCTCGGCACCGCCGCGGCGGTCGAGTCGCTCTCCGCCCACCCGCTCGCGCGCGCGGTGGTGGACGCTGCGTCCGAGCAGGGCATCCAGGCTCCGGCGGGCAAGGACCTGGAGGCCATCCACGGCAAGGGCATCCGCGCCAAGGTGGGCGAGCAGCCCGTGGAGGTCGGCAACCTCGCGCTCTTCGACGGGGACAGCATCCCGCGGGAGATCTCCGCCGAGGTCCGTAAGCTCGAGGAGGCGGGGCAGACCACGATGGTGGTGCGCAAGGCGGGGCGCTACCTCGGAGTGCTCGGCGTGGCGGACACCGTCCGCGGCGGGGCGCACCTCGTCATCCAGAACCTCAAGCAGGCGGGCATCGAGCGGACGGTGATGCTCTCCGGCGACAACGCGCTGGTGGCTAAATCGATCGCCTCGCAGGTGGGAATCGACGAGGCGCGCGCGCCACTGATGCCCGCCGACAAGGTCACCGCCGTGCGCGAGATCGGCAAGCAGCACTCGGTGGCCATGGTGGGCGACGGCGTGAACGATGCGCCCGCGCTCGCCGCCGCCGCGGTGGGCGTGGCCATGGGTGGAGCCGGCTCGGATGCGGCGCTCGAGACGGCCGACGTGGTGCTGATGAGCGATGACCTCGCCAAGCTGCCCTTCGCCCTGGAGCTGGCGCGCAAGGCCACGGCGGTGATGAAGCAGAACCTGGTCATCTCCCTCGGGGTGAGCGGCATCCTGGTCATCGCCGCGGTCCTCGGGCTCACGCAGATCAGCCACGCCGTGGTGCTCCACGAGGGCAGCACGCTCCTCGTGGTCGCCAACGGGCTGCGGCTGCTCGCGTTCAGGCCCCCGCAGTCATCGCCCGCTCCTCACGCGGCGGTCGGCGTCCAGCCCGCCGCCAGCTGAGCTGTGGTACCCGGCGGACGGGGTGTGAGGCTCCCTTCGAGCCCCGCCCCGTCCGCGTCTTTTTCATCCAAACAAGAGGCTCCCGATGGCGGATATCTGCATCCGTGACTGTCACACGCTCGTCCCGGATACGAGCGGCACGCTCACCGTCGTTCGCAACCAGGACATCCTGGTCCGTGGCAACCGCATCGCGGAGATCCGCCCCACCGGGCGTCCCCCCGAGCCCGGCGTCACCGTGCTCGAAGGGCAGCGAATGCTCGCCATGCCGGGGCTCATCAACACCCATGCTCACGTCCCCATGGTGCTCTTCCGAGGGCTGGCCGAGGACGTGTCCATCGAGCGCTGGTTCAACGAGTTCATCTGGCCCCTGGAGAGCAACCTCACCGAGGAGGATGTGTATTGGGGCGCGCTCCTGGGCCTGCTCGAGATGATCGAGGGCGGCGTCACCACGGTGGCCGACCACTACTTCCACATGGACCAGGTGGCCCGGGCCGTCGAGGAGGCAGGAACGCGGGCGCACCTGGGTTGGGCCGTGTTCTCCAGCCGGGGTCGCGGCGCGCTCGATGAGACCGCGGCCTTCGCCGAGCGTTGGAAGGGCGGCGCAGGTGGCCGCATCACCACCTGCATGGCCCCGCATGCGCCCTATACCTGCGACGACGGCTTCCTGCGCGCCTCCGTCGAGCACGCCAGCCGCCTCGGTATCGGCATCCACATCCACGCCGCCGAGGAGATGAACCAGACGAATGCCAGCGTGGAGCGGCGGGGACTGACGCCCATCCAGGTGCTCAGGGACACCGGGGTCCTGAGTGTGCCCGCCCTCATCGCGCACGGCTGCGGACTGCTGCCCCAGGACATCGAGCTGCTCGCCAGGCATCGAAAGCACGTGGGCATCGCGCACGCGCCGAAGACGTATCTCAAGCTGGCCATGGGCATCACCCCCATCCGCGCCTTGCGCAAGGCCGGAGTGGCGGTGGGCCTGGCCACCGACGGCGCGGTCAGCAACAACACGCTCGATGTCTTCGAGAGCCTGCGCCTCATGGCTCTGATGCAAAAGCACGAGGCGATGGACCCCGAGGTGCTGCCCATTCCCGAGGCGCTCGACATCGCCACGCGAGGCAGCGCGGCGGCGATGGGACTGGGCGACCGCATTGGCACGCTCGCGCCCGGCTACCAGGCCGACATCATCCTCGTGGACACCCGAGGCACGCACTGGCAACCGCCCCACAACCTCACGGCCGGGCTGGTGTACAGCGCCCGCGCCAGCGACGTGCACACCGTCATGGTCGACGGCCGCGTCATTCTGCACGAGCGCCGCCACCTCACGCTCGACAAGGACCGCATCCTCGCCGAGGTGGCGGGAACCATGGAGCGCATGTCCCGGCGGGTGCCCGAGGCCCGCATCCAGCGCTACGAGCCGTGAGGCTCGCGGGGGTCGACAGCGAGCGACCTGACGCCCCTGGTGTTCTCAACTGAATCCCTCGTCGGGCCCGCCTTCGCGTCCCGCGCATCCCCTGCCCTATGAATCCCCCGAGCCGTACCAACGGGGGAGGCAGTCGATGCCAGCCAAGACGAAGCGCCCGGCGAGACAGAAGACACGAACGCACCGTGAGACGGGAGCCCGGAGCAAGAACGAGCCGCGCGCCGTCCCACTCGCGGTGTTCGACCCATTCAAACCCGGGAGCGAACACCCGGACTGGGTGATGAAGGACTTCCCCTCCTACGTCGAGCACTCGCACGAGGCCCTCGCGCGCAGCACCCGCGTACTCGAGCACCAGGGAAACACCATCACCATCACCACCACGTACGAAGTCCGGGTCAACGAGCGTCTCGTCACGCTGCACATGATGGTGGATGAAGAGGGCCGGCTCTGGTCCCACCTGTGCCCCTACCTGACCTTCGCGACGGCGACGGAGCTCGTCCGCCACCTCATCGAGCGCATGCCGCACCTGTTCGAGTCGGCTCAGCCCTCTCCCGAGGGGGACGATGGAGGCCGCCACATGGACCACGGCGGACACGCGCATCAGCCCGCCCATGTGCATGGAGGTGCTCGATGATCCGCCGGAACATCCTCGCCGACGAGACCGTCAGGCAGCAGTTCATCGACGGCGTGCTGGCCCTCAAGGACCCGGCGCGCTTTCCCTGGCCGGGACAGCAGGGGCTCTCCATCTATGACCTCTTCGTGTCCTGGCACCACCAGTCGATGATGCTCTTCACCCCGCCCACGCAGCGCGACCGCAACGCGGCCCACTCGGGCCCGGCCTTCCTGCCGTGGCACCGGTACTTCCTGTTGCGCTTCGAGGTGTATCTCCGAATCGCGCTCCGCGACCCGGAGTTCCGGCTGCCGTACTGGGACTGGGCCGCGGATGCGGCGCTGGCGGATCCACGCCAGTCCCCCCTCTGGGCCGACGGTGCCATGGGCCGCTTCACCTCGCCTGCCGTCTGGCAGGTGCGTGTCGTCCCGGCGGAGCGGGGACTCACGCGCCTGGCACGGCCACGGCCTCTCGCTCGCGCACCCGGCAGGGAGGGCGCACTGCCCACGCGCGAGCAGGTCCGCTCAGTGCTGCGCGACCAGGTCCTCTACGACGCCCCGCCGTACAACAGTACCTCGAACGGTTTCCGCAACTACCTGGAGGGCTGGGAGGGTCCGGGGCTCCACAACATCGTGCACGTCTGGGTGGGCGGCGACATGACGGACAGCACATCGCCCAACGACCCCCTGTTCTTCCTGCACCACTGCAACGTGGACCGCATCTGGCATGCGTGGCGGGTGCGCTACCCGAATGCCCCGTACGTCCCCGCGCAGAACGCGGCGAACACCCTGTCCTTTCACCGGCTCGATGACGCGCTCTACTCGGTCTTCCGGGAGACCACGCGGGTCACCCCGCGCGGCATGTTGGATCCGCTCTCCCCTGGTGCGCCCTTCACCGCGAACGACCGCTACGACTACGACACGCTCGCGGACCTGCAGGCCTGAGACGACCCGGGGTCCAGCTTCGACCCCGGGTTGCTCAAGCTCCTCGCCCGCCCATCACCCCGCCGAACGCACGAGCTGGGGCTGGAAGCCATCCATCAGCGCTTCCATGAGCCGCTCCACATCATCCAGAGGCACGCCCTGGATGGTGAGGAGCGTCTTGCCGCGCTGGAAGTTCGTCTTGAGCTGCACGCGGGTGCCCTTGGCGAAGTGCCTCGAGAAGCACTGCCGCATGAACTCGACGCGGTCCGCATCCGTGGTGGGCATGGTCGCACGGGTCGGGTTGCGCTTGTGCTTCACGGCCTGCCTCAGCTCCTCCAGGCTGCACTCGGCGAAGGGCTTCTGCTTCACGATCCCGCCCTCCTCCGGCACATCGATGGGTGTCGCGCCCGGCTCCCCTGCCGCGAACTGGAGCTCAGCCACCTGCAAGTAGGTGCGCAGCGTGATCAGCTTCATCACGCCATACATCCCGCACGCCTCCTCGGTGAACTCCCGCGCCACGGTGCCGTACCGGGTCAGGGTCGCCTGCGAGAGTTCCTCGAAGTGCTGGCTGAAGTACGCCTGGGCACTCTCGTACCCGTTCTTCTCCGCCAACTGGTTGTCCACGGTGTGGTTGTAGAGCAGGCCGATGTTGTAGTGCCCGGCGTTGCCTTGTCTCAGGTAGGTGCGGATGGAGTCCGCCACCTGCTCGAGCGTCAGCTCGGAAAGGGTATTGCCACCATTCGTCTGGACCATGAATTGCCCCCCTCAATGTGGAGCGGCCGCGGGAATCGCGGCTCGGGTCCGGCATGAGCAACGCCCGCGCCAACGCGGCGCCTCGTAAAAACAATTACTTATGTGAACAGAGTGCCCAGGAGAATCCCACCGCTCGGAGGAACCATCCGCGAGCAGGGACTCCTCAGCGTTTCACTCCTCACCGGTGAGGAGTGGAACGCGTCGGGTGCATTCCGCTGCTCAACTGGTGAGGAGCGGAACGCAGCGGACTCCCTCCGAAGCCACCTGGAGGTATACAACGGCGGAAGTAAGGAGGAGGCCGCGCGTGGCTGACGAAAAGACCTGGAAGGGCGGACGGCTGGGACCGTTCCACATCAGCAAGCGGTACAAGAACGTGGCGGTGGACCTGGGCCGACTCTATGAAGCGGAGAACATCCACACGGGCGCCCCCGCCCTGGTGCTGATGCCCGGAGCACGCGCGAACTGGGAGCCCGAGGATTCCTGGCTCGTGCGCATATCCGCCCAGACAGAGCCCCCCTTCATCACGATGGAGGTGGAACAAGCCCCCTCCTCCGGCCAGCTGTCGAAGCTGTCCGACATGCTCGACCTCCTGACTTCCACCGTCGAGCGGTTGGAGAAGAACGAGGAGGCACGCGCCCATCTGACAGGCGGACCGGTGGGCACCTGGAAGCGGTGGGTAGGGCGTACGCGTCGGATGCTTCGCTCACGAGGTTGGCTGGTTGTCGCGGGCCTCGCCGTCACCCTGAGCGCGGTCATGTGGTCTCGCTTCTCGCAAGACCCCGAAGGTCCCAGGGGCGACAAGCGAGCCGGTGCCGGGATCGGCGAGTCGGCGGCCAGCGAGGCCAAGGCACCCGATCTGGTAGACCTCAGCGCTCCGGGGGCGACGACCATCGCCTATCCCCTGCCAGCCAAGCCATTCAGTGACCAGGCCAAGGCTCCCTGCTATCCCAAGTCGGGAGAGGTGGAGATCAATGGCGGGTGCTGGGTGGCATTGGAAAAGCGCCCGCCCTGCTACGAGAGGCAGGCCGAGTACCAGGGCAAGTGCTACATGCCGGTCTCGGCACGCTCCCATCAGAAGAGCGAGCCGCGTTCACTTCAACCGTGAGCGCGGTGTTCCCATCGCCCCGGTGGCTCAGTTGTCCAGCGCGTCGTAGCTGATCCAGTTCTGGATGTCCGCGAGCTGGTCATCGGGCAGCGAGGCGTTCGCGCCGATCGGCATGCGGGCGCCAACGATGATGCCGTCGCCCGTGAGCTTGTTCCACAGGTAGCTCTTGATCGGGTCGCCGGGGTAGATGAGCTGGAGCGCGGGCTTCTGGCTCGAGGGCTTCAGCAGGCGCTGGCGGATCTCGCTGGGCGTGCCACTGAGCAGATCCAATCCCGCCTGCGGCTCGCTGCCACCGTGGCAGCCGCCGCAGCTGGACTGGAGGATCGGCAGCACGCGCCCGCTCCAGTTGGCGCCAGTGCCCGCGAGGTTGAGCTTCGACGGGTCATCCGAGTACGAGCAATTCTTGTAGTCGATGGCCGAGCCCAGGTTCCACTGCGTGGCCGCCGGGTCCAGGCCCTCGATGAAGCACATCAGCGCCAGCATGTCCGTGACGGACGGCGGCTGGTTCGCCAGCGGCATGCGCGTGCCCGGAATCGCTTCGTTCTGCATGGTCCCGCGCAGGCGCGCCACCAGGTAGCTCTCCTCGGGCTTGCCCGGGTTGATGAGCGGCACGTTCTTGCCTTCGCGGTAGCCGTAGACCTCGTTGCGGTTCTGGTCCCCCTGGATGATGCCGCTGGCCACCAGGCTCTCCACCGCGTCTCGCTGGTACTCGCTCACCTCGGCGAAGAGGTGGCGCCGGTCATCGAGGATCCACCAGTTCGTCTTGTAGCTGGCGAAGGGCAGCGCCTGCACGTTGCCCTCGGCATTGATGAAGTTGCGGATGAAGGTGCCGGTGGCGTTGATCCGGTCCCCCTCGACGGGCACCGGATCGTGCAGGTACAGGTGCAGGCCCGCCGTGGTTTTGTCCGGCCGCGTTCCCCTCGGATCCAGCCTCGGCGTCTCCCCGGGGAAGAGCTCGAAGTAGCCGATCTCGATCTCCCGAAAAGCGGCGGAGTCCTCGGTGAAGCGGAAACGGTCGCCCAGCCGCTCGCACCGGTCGTACACGCCATTCGGGTTGCCCGACTGCACGTTGCACGGGGCATTGATGGACGCCGTGAAGGTGGCCGGCGTGTGCAGGTCCGGGTACTCCTTCTGGTTGTGGCACACGCCATTGGTGCCGCTGCACGTGCGCATCACCAGCTTGCGGTGCAGATCGATGCCCGTGGGGTACGTCTGCTGGGCCTTCAGCACGTCCGCGTTCCCGTCCTCGTACGGCTCCACGTCCGAAGGCGAACCCACCCCGGGGCGATTCGGCTCGAAGGGGATGTTGCCGGGCTCCTGCGGGGGAATGGGAGGATCACAGGCCAGCGCGAGGGCCGCGAGAGCGGAAACGAGAGTGGAGCGCTTCATGCGAAGAAGTCCTCGATGGGGGCGTCCGAGGGGAAGATGCCCTGGTGGTCGGCACCGAGCAGGTCCATCATCGTCTTGAGCACCGAGCGGTACGAGTACACCTTGCCGGTAGCCTTGAGGTTCGAGCCGTTCACCGAGCCGAGGCTCTTGCCCCCCTTGCCCGCCGCGGTGATGACGCCCCCCATGAAGGGCATGGACATCCACCGGGTGGCCAGATCGCTACTGTGGTCACTTCCGTTGGCGGAGTTGTAGCGGCTGCCGCCCGTGGTGCGGCCGAACTCGCTGCCCAACACCACCAGCGTCTTGTCCCAGTACGTCCCGCCCTCGGGGTGCTGCATCTTCCGCAGGGCCGTGCGCAGGCCGCTCACCAGCCGGTTGGCCGCGTCCATCTCGCCCGGCAGCTCGGCGTCCTCGCGCGAGTGGAAGTCGTACCCGCCCTGGTTGAGGAACACCGCCGGGCAGCCGAAGTGGAACAGGCGCAGCGCGAGCGCCGCCCGCTGCCCCGTGCCGTCCGTGCCCAGCAGCGTCCGCAGCTCGCGGTTGGTGATGCCGTCGTACTCCTCGTTGGAGTCGGTGCTCACCCGAAGCATCGGGTCCCGGAAGATCTTCCCGTAGTCGCTCGTGGCCTTGCGCGTCTGCTGGTACGTGTCCACGCCTCCGCGCAGCGCCGTGTGGAGCCGCTCGCGGAAACGCGTGTCGATCTGACCAGGCAGCTTCGCCGCCCAGGCCGGCAGGGTCGAGTCCGGATCCACGCTGAAGCGCTCGAAGCCACTGCCCTCGAGCACCGGCGGCCGGTAGGTGGCGTACTCGCCCGCCCCCGTGGCCATGCCCGCCTCGCCCAGGCTGAAGGCCGGCAGCAGGGTGATGCCCTCTCCGGCCGCCCTCGCCACGCGCTCGCGCACCCCGTAGTTGACGTAGGTGAGAAAGCCCGTGGCGCCTCCCACGTAGCCCGTGAGGAAGCGCTCCAGGCCCGTGCCGTGGCCACCGTCCGCGCGCGCCGCGAGGGGCTCGTGGTCCACGCACGGCAGCACGCACATCTCGTTGGTGAACTCCACCACCGGCTTCATCCCAGCGTCCCGCCGGGCCTTGTTCGCCTCACCCTCCAGCCAGCTGGCGCGCTCCAGCAGCTTCGTGGCACCCCACTCGGTGCCAGGGGCGCGCCTGTCCGAGCGGCCGAAGGGGTTGAACTCGTCCGCCACGTCACCGTTGAAGGCGGTGGTGAAGCGGAAGCCGCCGGAGAGGCGGATGTAGATGAGGTGGCGCACCGAGCCGTGCCCGGACGTCTGGGCACGGGCCTCGGAGGGCAACCAGAGGTGGGGAAAGGCCAGCGCCGCGGTACTGGCGCCCAGCCCCTGCAGCAGCCGGCGGCGGCCGAGGGTGACGGACTTCTTGTCGTCGGAGTCGGACATGGGACGGGGGCTCCGGGGCTAGTAGAAGACGCGCTCCGCGCTCGACAGCAGCACGAAGCAGTAGGGACGGGCGAACTCTTCCGCCGAGCACAGGGTGCGGGCGCACTCCGTGCCCGCCTCCCGGGCCTCGGCCCGCTCCGCGGCATCCGGCGAGCGGCCCAGCAGCACCCGGTACTGGTGGGCGGCGATCTCCTCGGCCACGTCCGCGTTCACCGCGCGGCTGGGGCTCATGCCCTCGGGCAGCAGCTTCTCCACCGCCGCGCCCTTCGTCTCCGGGTCGAGCGAGGGGTTGCACAGCGACTGGACGAAGGACAGCTGCGTGGCCGTGGTGAGGATGCTCACCACGCGGAAGCGCCCGCCCGTCACGTTCTCCGGGCAGCCGCCCAGGGTACGCGCCAGCTCCGTGTAGCGCTCGTCCACCTCACCCTCTTCGTCGATCTTCCAGCGCGACGTCTCCAACACCCGGTAGGCGGCGATGCTGCCCGACTCCAGCAGGTCCTCCGGCTGGCTGATGCGATGGTCGCACCCCGGCAGCTCGTACCCGGTGTTGCGCGCCATGGAGTCGATCCAGACCTCCGCGTCCACCTGCTTGAGCGGGCCATACGTCCACCGGTACGCGGAGGGCGAGGCCCCCTCGGCGGACTGGAGGTAGGCCGCGGAGGTGGCCACCGCGTAGTGCACCGAGCGGATGTCGCCATCGTTCTCCAGCAGCCAGCGCACCAGCTCCTCGCGCACCTCGGGCACCTTCGCGGACAGGTCGTAGCCCAGGTACTGCACGAGGACGTCGTCCACCGCGCGCTCCCAGAAGGCCAGGTCCCGGGCGAGGACGCGGCCCGGCGTCTGCAACTTCGACCACTCCTCGGGGCTGAGCAGCCCGCTCCACAGCGTCAGCTCGCGCAGGTTCGGATCCCTCGCGGCGCGCAGGTCCGGGGTGAAGATGAGCTCGTTGTAGCCCCACAACACGCTGGCGCACTCGCCCCTGGCCGTCTCGTCCACGTTGCCCGCGTCATCCAGGCAGCGGAAACGGATGAAGGCGTCCGGCAGCCGCATGCCCAGCTGCGGGTGGTCGTAGTAGCCCGATTGCCACAGCTTGTAGAGGCGCGCCATGTCCGCGCGCTCGTGCTCGAAGGGCGGACGGCCCAGGAAGTGGGTGAAGAGCGCCTCGGCCTTGTCGCCCGGGTCGGCGTAGCGGCGGGTGAGCACCGGGTGGGCGCTCACCACCGCCGCGAAGAGGTCATACGGCACCTTCCCGCGGTACAGCTTCTCCACCAGCCGATCCATGTCGTAGATGGCCTGGAGGCTCGTCACCTCGTTGCTGTAGAGGAAGCGGTCCGCGGCCCGGCGCTGCTGGACGAGGATGAACTCGTCGCCTTCCATCAGCTTCTTCACCGTGGCGCCCCACCCGCCCGAGCACGTGGCCTCGGCCTCGTCCGCGGTGGGCACGCGCCCCACCATGTCCACGAAGAGGCGGCGGCAGGCCTCGGCCTGCTGGATGGGACGGTTCGGCAGGCCCACGCCCCACAGGCTGCGGCACAGCCCGCGGTTGACGGGGTTCTGCAGGCCCGCGCCGTTGCAGTACGCCACGCAGTCAGCGCCACAGTCGGGCGGGCGCGAGTCGGCCGGCGGCGGCACGTCCCGCGCGGCGGGCAGGATGTCATCACCCCCGGGGAAGGTGCCCGGGGTAATGGGGTCGCCGTTGCCCACCATGCCTCCGGGACCGGAGGCCACCTGCTCCGGTTCGAAGGAGTAGGTGGGCTGGCAGGCCGCCAGCAAGGCGAGGACGGGGAGGAAGAGCGAGCGACGGACTGCCATGCGCGACTCCCGGATGAAAGGGATATGTCTCAGAGAGCGAACTCGGCACCGAGCGTGAGCCCCAGACGCAGGCCCAGGGTGCTCCAGTTCTTGGTGAAGCGGAGCCCGGAGAGCTCCTGGCTCGTGAAGAAGAGGTACTGCTGCTCGACCTGGGCGACCACGTCCGCGCGCAGCCAGATACGGTCCGTCATCTGCCGCCGCGCTCCCACGGTCGGGCCCGCCAGCCAGCCCACGCGCGGCAGGCTCCACACGTGCACGCCCTGCTCCTGGAGCCGGCGGATCTCCGCCGCGAACTCGCGGTTGGGGACGAGGAGCGACATCCCCACGCGCCCACCAAAGGTGACCTCCGTCTTGTCGGCCACCGGCAGGCCGTACTCGCCGGAGATGAAGACCTCGTTCAGCAGACCGAAACCGAACTCCCGGCCACCGCCCGCGGCGTAGTTGCCGAAGATGCGCAGGCCCGCGCCCACGCGCAGCCGATTACTCAGCACCGTGACGGGTGTGTTCAGCCAGGCCGTGGCGGACAGGAAGCCCGCGCTGGAATAGTCGAAGGACTCGTCCCGGCGCGAGGTGTTGATGCCCTGCTCGCCCGTCATCCGCGAGCTCTCCAGGAAGACGTCGCCTCCCACGCCCACGCGCGTCCGGCCCGAGGCGATGGGGGATGAGGCCGGGGCAGGCGCCGGAGTGGAGCGGGCCGGCGGCGTGGAACGGGAAGCAGCGGGCCGGGAAGCGGCGGGCCGGGCCGCCACCACGGGCTTGGGCTCCAGCGCGGGACGAGGAGGCGCCTCCTCGGGCTTGCTCTCCACGGCGGGCGCGGCGGCGGCGGCGGGAGCCTCGGCCGGCGGAGGCGCCGGCGTGGAGGGAGCCGGCTCGCGGGCCGACTCCGGCTGAGCGGCCGGGGCCGTCTTCGCCGTCTTCGATGCCTTCTTCGAGGCGCTCGTCCGGGCCGACTTCTTGGAGGACTTGGGAGCGGCCTCGACGACCGGAGCGGCGAGCACCAGCAGCGCGGAGAGGACACCGCAGCAGACGCGAGGAAGCTGCTGGAACATGTTGTGCGAGCGGGTAGAGAGCGGCACGGGAGACTCGGTTTGGGGGGACTCGGTCCGCAGGAGTCTACCTCAAAACACTTCCCTCCTCCCGCGGCCTGGCCGGATGCGGGAGGAGGGACTACATCACGCGGCTCAGCCGTGGCGGCGGCGGAGCAGGGTCACCCCGGCCGCGGCCAGCACGAACATCAGCGCGGGCGCACCACCCGTGGAAGAGCAGCCACCGGGCTCCTCCTCGCCGCCGGGCGCCGTTCCACCCGCGGTGACGGTCACGTCCCGCTTCGTGGTCGCCACACCGTCGCCAGCGTTGCCGTTGGCCGCGTTGGACGAGTTGCCGGCGGCGAAAATGGTGAGCGTGCCGGCCGAGTTGGGCGCCGTCACCGTGAAGTCGAACTGGACCTTGTTGTCGCTGAAGGCCTTGGGCGTGGACTGGACGAGCTCACCGCTCTGCGGCTTCAGCCCCGAGCCGGTGGCCGGCGCGAGCGTCGCCTCCGTGTTGCTCAGCGCGATGTTGGCACCGCCCGTCTTGGCGGGACCTCCGGTGATGATGAGCGAGTACTGGGCCGTCTGGCCTGCGGTGAGCGTCTCGGGACCGGTGATCTCGACGGTGGGCACGGCGGCGCCAGCGGCGTGGCAGGCGGTGCACGTCGCGCCCGACTTGCCCGAGTAGCCGTTGATGCTGACGCCGTTGGGCGTAGCGAAAGCCGACGTGGACAGCAGGCTCGTCGCGACGACACCCGCAGCGCAATACGACAGGAACTTCATACAACCTCCAGGAGAGAGAGTTACCTTTCTAACTCGCTTTCCCTCTTCCTCCCATGCTCCTCTGACACACTGCGTGAGCACTTCCTCACTCCGCGCGGTATGGATGAAGAAGAACGGTGTAAACGGAAAAACGTCACATCCCCGTGACAGGTAGGTGCGAGTAGTGTGTTGGCCCGCATCACGTCACGCGCGATTCGGGGGCAGCGAGGCATGCGCAAGCCGTTGATTCTGCTAACCGTCCTGGTGGGGATGGGTCTCGGGGTCTTCCTTTCCGCGCGCTCCGGAGGACCGGGCGGCACGGAGGAGCGCCACTCCGCGAAGGTCGCGAGCACCGCGGGCACGACACCGCGGCCGAAAAGCCCCGAGGCCATGGGTGCGCACGCGGGCAGTACACCGTCGCTGGCCCAGGTGCCCACCCAAGAGGACGGAGCACTGGAGGTGGAGGTGGTCGCGAGCGAGCAGCCCGTGCCCGGCGCCAGCGTACGGCTGTACTGGCGCGGCGCGCGCGACCCGAGCCTCGACGAGGTGTCCTGGTGGCTGGCGAGCACCGGCCTCACGGATGCGAAGGGACGCGTGCGGCTCGCCTCGCGGCCCGGAAGTTACCTGGTGGCGGTACACGCGCGAAGCCACGCGGTGCTGAGGCGCGACGTGGTGCGCCCCCTGGGCGAGGCCCTCACCCACCTGCGCCTCACGCTGGAGGCGGGACAGTCCCTCACCGGCCGCACGGTGGCGCGGAGGACGAACGAGCCACTGCCCCTGGTGGAGCTGGTGCTCACGGCGCACGGCCTCGAGCTGGAGGACTGGCGCCGCGCCGATGCTCCCGCCGAGGAGCGCGTATACGCATCGAGTGACGAGCGCGGGAACTTCCGCGTGGACGGGCTCGCCTCCGGTGACTACCAGGTGGAAGCACGGGCACCGGGGTATGCCGGGACGGTGCTGCACCATGTGAAGGTGCCCGCAGTGGGGCCGCTGACGGTGGCCCTCCAGGGGGCGGGCGTCATCGAGGGCTTCGTCGAGGACGCGCGGGGCCGCCCGGCCTCGGGCGCCGAGGTGAAGGTGAGCGGAAGCACGCCCCAGGTGGTCACCACCGGCGAAGGCGGTGGCTTCTCCGTCGAGGTGGAGGCAGGCCTCCACGTCCTCTCCGCGCGGCGCGGCGACGAGGCGGGCTCGCTGGACAAGCCCGTCGTCGTGAGCGCGGGGAAGACGGCACGCGGTGTGCGGTTGCGGCTCGGACCGGGCGCGACGCTGGAGGGCCGCGTGGTGGCGAAGGCCTCGGGCGCTCCCGTGGCGGGCGCCCATGTCGATGTCAGCCCCCTGGGCAACACCGCGGACTCGGGCCGGGCGGTGACGGATGAAGCGGGCCACTTCTCCGTGAGCGGACTGGCCCCCGGCAGCTACGACGTGGTGGTGAACGCCCCGGGTTTCGCCCAGCTCATCCGGCGCGGGCCGACGGTGGCACCGGGTGAGCGCTTCCGGCTCGAGCTCCAGCTCACGGGCTCCGGCGCCGTGGAGGGCCACGTCCGGGACGCCGCCGGCCAGCCCGTGGCGGGCGCGCTGGTGGTGGGCGGAAAGGAGGGCAACGCCCCCGCCGAGACCCGTACCAATGCCGAGGGCGCCTACCGCATCGAAGGGCTCTCCACCGGCAACCAGTACTTCCGCGCCAGACGGGAGGAAGCGTCGCTCGGAACGACCCGGCCCGTGGAGGTGACGGAGGGCGGCACGGCGCGGCTGGACTTCACCCTGGAGGAGACGGGCACCGTGGAGGGCGTGGTGCGAGCGGCGTCAGGGACCCTCCCCTCCGAACCGTTGTCGGTGAAGGTCTTCGCAATGGATCAGAACGGCGATGGAACGCCAGACATGAGCCAGACCGGGGTCGACGCGGCCGGCAACTTCCGGCTGACCCTGCCAGCGGGCAGCTACCGCATGCACGCGCGCCTCCCGCAACGCCCGTCCTCGGCCCCTCTAACGCCGAAGCTGGTGCAGGTGGAAGCGGGAAAGACCGTCCGGGCGGAGCTGCTCTGGAAGGAGTACACGCACAACGAATATAGCGTCCAGGGCATCGTCCTCGAACCGGATGGCATGCCCTCTCCGGGGGCCCAGGTCTCTCTGAACATCCGTGGCTGGAGCTTCCCGATGACGGTGCTCGCGGATGAGGAGGGCCGCTTCACCTTCTACCCGCACCCCAGGAAGGAGCTCTCCGAAGCCCGCGCCACGGTGGGGGCGAGCAATGGCACACGCAGCGGGGAGAGCTCGGACGTGAGGCTCGGGAAACAGGATGTGGTCGTGAAACTGCGGACTTCCGCCACCGTGCGCGGGCGGGTGGTACGTACCAGCGGGCAACCCGTGAGGAAATTCTCCCTGCTCAGCCAGCCCTTGGACTGGGCGGGCAGCATCGACCACAGAGAGGGGGAGTTCCAGGGCGACCGCTTCGAGCTGCGGGACGTGCCCGCCACCCCCACGATGCTGGTGGCACGAACGGAGGACGGCGCGCGCGGCGAGGCACGGATCACTCCCGGCCATGAGGCCTCGGCGGAGGTCGTGCTCACCCTGAAGGCCGCGGCGGGCATTCGGGGCCGGGTGGTGGAGGAAGACACGAAACAGCCCGTCGCCAACGCCTACGTCTCCGTCAAGAGCCAGAGCAACGGGAATCTCTACGAGAGAAGCAGCCCCGACGGACGATTCCTCCTCGAGGGACTGGCCGCGGGCGAGTACAGCCTGCAAGTCGCCATCGACACGTTCAGGAGCATCGAGCGCGAGGTGGCACTGGTGGAGGGAAAGGTGCTCGACCTGGGCGACCTCGCGCTCCCCGCCCCTCGAACAAGCGCCGGCACCATCGGAGCGTACGTGAGCATCAGCGACGACGAGCCGGTCTTCTTCAAGGTGGTACCGGGCAGCCCCGCGGCGCGCGCGGGACTGAGGATCGGCGACACCCTGCTGGCGGTGGATGGCACCCCGGTAACGGACGGCCACAAGGCCTTCCAGTTGCTCCATGGAGAGCCCGGCTCCACGGTGGTGCTCGAGGTGCGGAGCGCGGGCACGGTGCGGACCGTCTCCGTCACCCGCGCCCCCTGAGGGCTCAGCGGTTGCGCTGCGGCACCACCTCCACCTTCATCACGTAGCGCGCCTGCATGTCCGAGGAGAACTCGATGAGGTGGTCCCCCACTCCGGTGAGGTCCGCCTCGCGGGAGAACTCGCCCTGCTTCTCCACCGTGTCCAGCGCGGTGCGCCCGCTGACGGACTGGCGGATGCGGGCGCGGCAGCCCTCCTCGTGGAAGGTGACGGCCGTCTCCTCGCCCGCGGCGATGACGTCCTCGAGGAAGAAGCGCACGCGCACGGTGGCCGCCTCGGGCACCTGCACGATGAAGCGCCCCTGACCGGGGAAGCGGCCCTCGGCGTAGCTCTCCGGCCCGAGGATGCAACCCGCCATGGTGCTGCACACCGGCCAGGCCGCGTCACACGTGTCCGCCACGCGGCTGCCGATGAAGTCCGCGCGCGAGCCTCCACAGCCCATTCCCAGCACCAGGACCAGCAGCAACCCACCCAAGGCCGTTGGAAAACGTGTCATCGTCCGAACCTCACCTGAGGAGGAACCGTTCATGCGTCTGAGTCCCTTGTGGCTGTCCGTCATCTTCTTCGCTCTGGCGGGTTGTGGTGGAAACGACGACCCGCCCGTGGAGCCCCAGCTCTTCGTGGACCGGGACAGCATCGGCTTCGGACAGGAGTACGGCACCGGGGCGTACGTGAACCAGCAGATCTCCGAGTCGCTCTACATCGAGAACACCGGCCAGCAGACGCTGGAGATCACCGAGGTGACGAAGTCGGGCGCCAGCCAGTTCACCATGACCCTGCCCCCGGAGCTCGCCAAGGGCGAGCCGATGCGGCTCGAGTATGGCAAGCGCGCCTTCATCCAGGTGGACTTCAAGCCCACCCAGGCGAAGAAGTTCGAGGGCAAGCTCCTCATCAAGTCCAACGCCGCCAACGCGCCGGAGAAGGAGATCGCCATCTCCGGCGTGGGCTACAACCCGTGAGGTGACCGGGCTCAAGGCTGCCGGGTGAAGAAGCAGCCCGGCACCGCTCCGCCATCCGCGAACGTGCCCCCATCCGGGCGCGGGCAGCTGGCGGAACCGCCGTCCAGGGTGGTGTACGACTTCGGATAGCCGGTGTGCGCGGTGCGCAGCGTGTAATCCGCCTGTCCGTAGTCCGTCCGGTCCACACCGCTCACGGCCACCTTGAGGGTGTTACCCCGGAGGAAGCGCGGCTCGAAGCAGGAGCAGGCGTAGGGTTGCACCGTCACCTTGGTGGACGTGGCTCCCCGCTCCAGCTTGTACAGCGGCTGCAGGTTGCTCAGGCTGCCGGCCGGCGAGTGCCAGGCGCGCAGCGGCTCCCCGCGGTACGCGAGCGTCAGCGGCTGCCCGGCAGTGCCGGTGGACACCTGCGTGCAGACGCCCCCGTCCAACCGATCTCCATCGCAGAAGGACAGATCCAACGCGAGCCCGTGGGGCGTGCCACCATCGGGCAGGTTGCCCACCTCCCACTGCAACTCCCAGGTGCGCTCGGCCCCGGAGCCGGGCAGCTGGAACGCGAAGGTGTCCACGTCGGTGGTCACGGTCTCGTAATCCCCGGGGCCGCGCACGCCCTGCCCCTTCACCGGATCGTTCCCGACGAGCCGTCCGTGGCCGTAGGAGATGGAACCGTGCACCTCGAAGGCCGCACCGGTGGGCGGCGCGGGGAAGGTCGCGGCGGCATCATCGCTGGCCATCTGCACCAGCGGCCGGGGTGACGCCATTCCCTCGGAGGGGTGGCTGGCCTCGTCCGGGTCATCCACCCACTCCACCTCCAGGCGGTAGTCCTTGTCGTCCGCCCAGTTGGTGCCCTCGTCCTGGACGAGGAAGTAGTAGCGCATGGTGGTGGTGTGCGAGGGCACTGGCAGCGCGCCCCCGAAGTTGCGCAGGTTGGGGAGGTACTCGGACTCCTCGCGCGAGGAGCGCAGGCACATCGGCGTGGCGTTGTTGCACCAGCCATCCACCAGCGCCCTCACCGTCGAGTCCGTCCCGTAGCCACTGCCCTTGGGGCACACGTCCGCCTTGGTGACGCAGTCGGAGGCGGAGAAGCCCGTCACCTGGGTGAGGACGTACACCTGCCGGTCCGCAAGGCCGGGCAGCGGCGGGAAGCGGCCCCCCGAGGACAGGGGAACCAGCCGGTAGCGCAGCACGCTGGGCGCGGTGTTGGAGGCCACCTCCACCGCGAACCAGTCCTTGTCCCCCATCGTCCCCAGGCGTCCGGTGAAGGACGCCCTGCCCGCCGAGGGGGTGCTCGTCGTGGCGGTGAGGGAGGCAAGCCTGGCCCGGTCCGGCAGGTCGTTGCCGGTGGAGAGGTCGTTCGAATCGGCCTCGTCCAGCACCTTCACCTCCAGCGTGTACTTCAGGCGCAGGTCTCCGGGCGGAGTCTCGTTGGCGGTGCCGCTGTTCCAGGCCCGCACCTCCACCTGCCACCTTCCCGCCGCTCCTCCCCGGCGCGCGGCGGCCAGATCCGCGGCCAGCACGTTGGTGCGCACGCGATCCTGGAACTCGGCGTTACCGTCCGGACGCAGCAGCCTGTAGGAGAGGATGTAGGCGGGAGGAGGCTCGGGCGGAGGGATGTTCGGCGCCGTCAGCCGGACGTAGATGTTCTTCCCGGCCGGCACGTCGAAGGCGAAGAGGTCCACGTCCCCGGCGGTGGCCAGGTACCCGGAGCCGCTGCCCACGAGGATGCCGCCCTGGTTCGCCAGCGTCACCGGCGTGGCCTTGTTCGCCGTGTCGTTGGGCTCGTTGTCGTCCGGGTTGTCCAGCAACTCCACCGTGAGGGTGTACGGGTTGCGCGCGTCGAAACCGGGACGGCTCGTGTTGGAGTCCCGGTCCGAGAGCAGCAGGAACAGCCGCGACAGCCTCTTGTCCGGCCGGTCGACGGGGATGACGAACTCGATGGGCCTGGGCTGGCCCTGGCCGTGCGAGTCCACCTGGCGAGGTGCCGCCGAGGAGCCCTCCTCATCCAGGAGGCTGACGGCCAGGTTCACCGCGGTGATGGGCGTGGTGTAGACGGCGGTGACACGCACCAGCGAGCGCGGCTTCGCGTCCGCGGGGATCTCGACGCTGTACCAGTCGCTGTCCCCCCCGAAGGAGATGTAGCGCTCCAGCGGCTGGCCAAACGTGAGCTGGCACTCGGCCGAGGAGAGCGACTCCTCGCGGGAGTTGCAGAGGTCGGGCACCTCCTGCTCGCCCGCGTCCGACGGGTCGCCGGGGTTCTGCGAGGGACAGGCGGTGAGCACGAGGAACACGAGCGGCAGCAGTCGCAGTCGGACGGAAGGGGACATGGCACAACCAGGGGAGACCCCGCCGGAGCGGGGGTAGGGGTTTCCAGGCGCCCTGCTCAGGGCGTGGTGGGAACGGGACGGCCGGGGCAGCCGTCGACGAAGTCCTCGGGGGTGACGCGGATGACGCCGTCCACGGGGGACTTGATGCCGCCCAGCGGGTAGCGCGCCCCCTGGAAGCGGAAGTGGCGCACCATCGTCCGCGCGGTGGGGTCATCCGCGGGAATCATGGCGGCGGACAGGTAGAGGTCGTTGTAGCCCGCGCCGCGCAGCACCGTGCCCGCATCGTCCGTGTCGCCCTGCGTGGGAGCCAGCAGCACGTTGTCCACGCGGAAGTCGTAGCACTGGCGGCCCAGGTCGTCCGGAGGCCCCGCCGCCTTCATCGTGTAGCGGTAGCCGTCCGTGGACAGGTTCGCGGTGTCCACGTCCACCGGGCTCGTGTGCATGCGCAGCTCGGAGCGGCTCACCACACCGTCGTTGTCCGGGTCCTGTTCCAGGTCGTTGCTCGCGCCCTGCGTGCCGCCGAGCCACTCCACCCCGTCCGGGATGCCGTCCCTGTCGCTGTCCACACGCTCGGAGTTGGTGCCGATGAACTGCTCGTCACAATCCAGCAGTCCGTCGCAGTCCGAGTCCACGCCGCGCAGCGAGGGCGGACAGCCCGGGTCCAACCCGCCACCATCCGGCCGGGCGTAACCGAGCGGGTTGAAGTCCACACCCAGCGCCCGGAAGTGGACCTCCACACCGTCGCTGAAGCCATCTCCGTCGGTGTCCGCCTTCGCGATGTCGGTGCGCACCTCGGCCTCGCGCGCGTCGGTGAGCCCGTCACCATCCGTGTCCGCCTCGCCCAGGGGACTGCCCGAGGGCGCGGAGAAGTTGGAGGCCACCAGTTCCTTGAGGAGGAAGGAGCGCCGCACCTGGCCGAAGCGGAAGTCCAGGAAGTTGATGGGCTCGTCGTTGCGGAAGTCGCGGAAGTTGCCGCCGCCCAGCGCCGCCATCGTCGCCAGCCGCTCCGCGTTCTGGTTGATGAGGAGCATGGGGCAGCCGCCATCTCCCGCGGTGCCATCGGGCAGGAGCTCGCACACCGTGCTGACCGGCTGGAGGGGCTGGAACACGTGCACCGTGTTGACGCGCACGTCCTCCACCAAGTCCTTGAGCTGGCGGATGCGCACCACGGCGTCCCCTTGCAGCAGATCCCTGTCCTGATCCGTCGTGGGCCTGCCATCGGAGAGGAAGATGACGGAGTAGCGCGCCTGGGCCAGCGCCTGCGCGCCACCGGGCTCCAGGCGGCTGCGGGAGATGTCCCGGTTGATGAGCGTGTAGATGTCCGCCAGCGGCTTCACGAAGTCGGTGGCGTCGCGGTTGGGCGAGGTGTCCGGGTTGCGGTAGGTGAGCAACCGCTGGACGAGGTTGAGGCGCTTGTTGTTGTCCAGCTCGGACACGCGCACGAAGCCATCCTCCACCGTGGGCGGCGCACCCGACTGGGTGAGATAGGCCGAGGTGCTGCCGGCGAACACCATCACCGCCAGGTACACCTCATCATCCTTGGGCAGGCTGTCGATGAGCTGCACCAGCGCGGTGGCCCGGGTGCCGTCCGGGTCGCTCACGTTCATGGACTGGCTGGCATCCAGGGCGGCGATGATCTTGATGGGCCGCACCACCTGGTTGGAGCCCACCGTGCACACCTGCCCCTCGAGGGCGACGGCACGGTCCACCGGCACCTCCTGATCCCTCCGCCCGTCATAGAGGTAGGCGTCCGTGCAGGCCACCACCGCCACCACGGAGGCCAGCCCCAGTGACGCCGCGACCACGGCCCGGCTCATGGACGGGCTCCCACGCAGCGGTTGCGGTACTCGGTGTCCTCGTTGAGTTGGTCCGGTCTCACGAAGTTGCCGTCCTCCAGCGTCAGCTCGGGGCCGAGCGGCGCGCGCACGCTCGGCGGCGCGTACTGGGCCCAGGCACAGGCGGTGCGCCAGACACCGTAGTCGGTGGCCACGCCACTCTCGGGCGCCTCGGCGAACCACACCTTGAAGAGGTTGAAGCCCTGCTGCATGCCCGCGCGCGAGGGCGGCGTGACGAGCTGCAGGTTGGAGACGGTGAAGTCGTAGCAGACGCGGCCGTTGGACTGCACCTCGGCCTCGACCTCGTACTGGTAGCCCTGCCGCTCGTAGAAGGCCCGGTCCCGCCGCGTGGGGTTGCTCTCCGAGCGCAGCTCCAGCTCGTCCGGAATCCCATCCCCGTCCGTGTCGATGCCGGACGCGTTGGGGGCAAGCGGATCCAACCCGTAGCGGGATTCCAGCTGGTCCGGCACGCCGTCGCCGTCACTGTCCACGATACCCGAGTGCGTCTTCAGGTACGCCTCGGCGTACTGGGAGAGGCCATCGCCATCCGTGTCCGCGCACCGGCAGCTGGGCGTCAGCGGGGATTGAGGATCGCACCCGCGCGTGTCCTTGGTGTTGGCCGCCTTGAAGCCCTGGTCCGAGCGCAGCACCTCGAAGCCGTCGCCGAAGCAGTCTCCGTCACTGTCCTCCGTGAAGGTGTTGGTGCCCAGGGAGAAGCCGTTGTCCTGGGTGTCCGCCACCCCGTCCCCGTCGCTGTCCGGCTCGCGCGACTCCAGGCCCGGGACCGCGGAGAGCGACTGCACCATCAGCGTCTTCATCACGTTGCGCGAGGCGAAGGACGAGTAGTCCAGCGCGCCCAGGCCCAGCTCGGAGATCTCCGTCCTGTTGTTGAACTCCTGGTACACGCCGCCGCCCATCTCCGCGAAGCGCTTGAGCAGCCAGGAGGAGATCTTCTTGGCCTCCTGCGGATAGCGGGCCGGGTCCACGCCCGGGTAGACGCCGTACAGGTCCTGGCAGATGGGGCCGCACAGGCGCACGGACTCCTCGTTGAAGAGGAGCACCGTGTGCATGCGGATGTCGCCCACGTTGTGCTGCTCCTTGAGCTCCATGAGCTGCCGCACGTAGCTGAAGAGCTGGAAGTTCTGGTTGCGGTCCGTGCCCGCGATGTAGCCGGTGATGGCATCCGGATCCGCCGGGTCCATCAGGTTGCAGAACTCGCGCGCGCTGGCCGAGTCCTCCCACGTCAGATCCGGCTGATCCGGCGAGGCGTACTGGCCGAGGGAGTCGTTGGCCGAGCAGCGCGGGTACGGCGTGCCGTCGGTGAGGAAGACGACGACGTAGCGGGTGCGCGGCAGCTCCGCGGGGCGCGTCTTCGCCACGTCGGTGATGTCACCGGAGATGACCTTGTAGGCCTCGGCGAGCGCGCCCTGGTAGTCCGTGCCCTTGCCCAGCTGGCTCTGCAACCCGCCGATGTACGTGTCGATGCCGGAGGCGGTGGTGGGCCGGGCGAAGCGGTTGCCCGTGCTGCCGGGCCAGGGGTTGCGGATGTTCGTCTCGAAGGGGACGACGGAGACCTGCACGTTGGGCTGCGCACGGAACTGCCGCACCAGCCGGCGAAGGGCCCGCACCCGCGCGGGCTCGTCGGTGCCCTGCCCGAGGGCGAGGATCTCCGGACGCTGGCAGAAGCCGGTGCCTTCCTGCGAGCCCGGCGGGTCGGACACGCACATACTGCCGGACTGGTCGATGACGATGACCACCTTCACCGGGAAGCCGCTCGGGTCGGGCGTGCTGGAGCACACCCGGCCCTTGAGGGTGAGCCGGTCATCGACGTTGGACTGCTCCTGCGAGAGCGGCTCGACGAGCGTATCGGTGCAGCCCGACAGGGCCAGGAGGCCCGCCACGAGCAGCGACTGGAGTTTCAGGCGGCGCATCGGGTGCGGACCTCCTTGGAACGACGGGACTCAGGAGCGCCGGCGGCGGCGCAGCAGGGCAACCAGGGCGGCGCCCAGGGCGAGCCCCCCACCGGTGGCGGGGAAGGCGGAGCAGTTCCAACCGCTGACGCTCGTGTTGGACACCTGGAGGGCCAGCTCGGAGACGGACTCGCGGCGGCCGGGGTAGGCCCGGTCATCGAAGGCCAGCTTCGCGCGGAGCTGGAGAACGTAGTCGCCATCCTGATCCGCGGTGAAGGTGGGCTTGTTGCCGTCGACATAGGCGTACTCCCAGTGGCGGCTCATGGTCACCGCGCCCTGGGGGTTCTCCACCACGGACTTGGAGCCCTCGGGACGCTTCGTGACGGTCCAAGTGTACTCGATGGCCACGCCATTGCGGTTGGCGAACAGGGGCAGGCGAACCTGCTCGCCCTTCTTCAGCGCCAGCGTGCCACCGCCGTGTACGGTGAAGGGGGACTTCGGATCCAGGCAGTTCTCGGGGTGCTGCGGGTCGATGACGACGCAGTAGCGCGCGTCGCACACGTCACCCACGTGGTCCCCGTCGTCATCCGCCTGGTCGGTGTTGGCGTTGGCGGGGCAGTTGTCCTTCTCGTTGAGGACGCTGTCCTCATCCTTGTCCGGATCGCACGGGTCGCCCACGCCATCCCCGTCCGTGTCGTGCTGGTTGGTGCTGGCCAGGGCGGGGCAGTTGTCGAAGCTGTCCAGGACGTTGTCCCCGTCGCGGTCCACGTTGCACAGGCTGCGGTCGTCCGGCAGCTTCTGGTCCGTGTTCTTCACGCGCGGGCAGTTGTCGTCGCCGTCCAGGACGGTGTCGTCGTCATCGTCCACGTCGCACACGTCGCCCAACGCGTCTCCGTCCAGGTTCTCCTGCTTGGGGTTGGGGACGAACGGGCAGTTGTCGCTGGCGCCGGGCACCCCGTCGTTGTCCTGATCTGGGTCGCAGTCGTCGCCGATGCCGTCGCCGTCCGCGTCCTTCTGCTGGAGGTTGGCCAGCGTGGAGCAGTTGTCGCAGACGTTGCCCACCCCATCGCTGTCGTCGTCCTCCTGGCCGCGGTTGGAGGAGAAGGGGCAGTTGTCGTTGCCGTCCGACTTGCCGTCGCCGTCGCCGTCATCCGTGTAGGACAGCGTCTTGCCGTCGTCCGTGTAGGCCACCCAGACGGAGCAGCCACAACCGCATCCGCAGCCGCCGCCCTCCTCCTTGGGACGGCCACACTGGGTACCCAGGCACTCCGGGTTGTCCGCGCCGTTGGTCTGGGCCGGCGCCGGGGTCGGCATCAGGAAGAGCACCCCCATGGTGAGCACGGGGACAATGCGAGCGAGTTTCATGGTGACTCCTTTCAGCACCGGGCCATTAGCAAGAGCCGATCCGTCCGCCGGGCCTGGGGAAGGGCTGGAATTTCGCGGGGTTGCACATGGCCAGAGGCCTGAAGGACAACGGATGGGGGGCGGCCCCCCCAACAGGCCTGGGGGGAGAACCCTACACCTGGGGGCTCAAGTCCCCAGGATGAAATCGTCAGGAGTGAAGGTGAGGGTGCCAGCGGGAGTGCGGCCCTCCTCCTCGGAGTAGCGCAGGGAGCGGATGTAGAGCGCGCCGATGCCGGAGCCGCGTGGGTCGTTGTCCCGGCCCACCTGCATATAAAGGTAGATGTCGTTGGTGCCGGCGGGGATGCGACGGCCGGGGAAGATGGGGTTGGGCCGCTCGAGGGTGGGGACGAGGGTGACGTTCTCCGCGCGCACCGCGTAGCAGGCGCGGCCGTCCGCGGTGGGCTCGGCCTCGGAGAGGGAGTAGCCGTAGCCGCGCTCGGTCTGGAAGGCGATGTCGGCGCTGAGGGGATCGCCATGGGCCTCCACCTCGGTGATGTTGGGGATGCCGTCGCGATCGCTGTCCAGCAGCGCCTCGGCGATCAGGGGGTTGGTGTTGGAGAGGGCCTCGACGAGGTCCGGCAGGCCGTCGCCATCCGTGTCGCCCACGCAGGGGTCGGTGCCCAGCACGCGCTCCTCGCAGGTGTTGAGCCGGTCCCCGTCCTCGTCCAGCGCCGAGTTGCAGTTGGGGATGGGGTCCACGTGGCCCGGCGTGGGGTCCAGGCCCATGCGCAGCTCGATGCCGTCCATGACCCCGTCCTGGTCGCTGTCGGGGATCGTCGGATCCAGGCCGCGTGCCAGCTCGTCCGCGTCCGCCACCCCGTCGCCATCGCTGTCGGGGAGGAACTGGCCGGCACGCACCACCACGTTGCGGTTGAAGGCCAGGAAGCGCTTCATCTTCAGGTTGCTCTGCAGCGACGCGTAGTCGAGGCCGCCGAGCGCGGTGGGCAGGCTGACGAAGTCCGTCGTCACCGCCTCGGTGCCCCCAGCATTGGCGATGGCGGCCACCTGGGCGGCGGCGTGGGGCTCGGCCGTGTTGCGCACGTAGACGGGCTGCACCGTCACCTCGCCAGCGCCGAACTGCTGGGCGAGCGCCTTGAGCTCACCGGTGACGGCGGCCAGCTCGCACTGGCTGCAGGACGCGGAGTCCGGCAGGTTGCTGCAGCGCGAGTCGATGCCGGCGTTGAAGACGGGGCTCTCACAGCTGAGGTCCTCGCTCGTCACCACCAGGACGACGAGGTAGCGGGTGCGGGCCACGTCACCGGGGCAGCTCGTCTGCATGTCTCCGGAGAGGATGCTTTTGGCCAGCTTCAGCGCCGAGCGCATGCTGGTGGGCCCCGACTCCTGGTAGGTGGCGTAGCGCGGGACGGAGGCCTGCAGGGCGGTGGCGTCGTCGAAGCGGCCCAGCAGGCCCGTGGCCACGGTGTGGAAGGCCACCAGGCTGAACTTGATGTAGGGGACGGAGAAGCGGCTGGCGAGCGTGCCGAGGGCCTCGGAGACGGACCCCTTCATGTCCTCGGGGAGCCCCGCCCCGCCCTGCACGGCGAAGAGGACCTTGACGGGGAAGGCCTCGCCGCCGGCCAGCGGCACGCAGACGTTCCCGGAGAAGTCCGCCCTGTCCTTGCCGCTGGGGCCCCGCCCGTCGAGGGCGTAGAGGCCCGAGTCGGAGCACGACAGCAGCAGCACGGGAACCAACAACCAGGTGATCCGCGGGAGGGTGCTCATTCGGTGGGATTGTAGAACCCAGCCCCCGCGTGGAGCGCAAGCCCCGGAGAATGGTGGGCCAATGTCTCGCGGATGCCCACAAGACCCTCGGGTGAGGATATGGTGGGGAAAGCACCCGTTCCCGGCGGCCCTCCGCATGTACCTGCGCAGCCTCACGCTCCAGAACCTCAAGCTCCTGCGGGATGTCGCCATCTCCTTCACCCGCGACGATGGGGAGATCCGTCCCTGGACCGTCCTCGTCGGGGAGAATGGGCTGTGCAAGACGACCATCCTCCAGGCCATCGCGCTCGCGGCGAGCGGCTCCTCGCTGGGCAGCGAGCTCGCGGACGTCACCTCGCTGCCGGACCGGCGCCAGCCCTCCACGGAGCTGATGCTCATCGGCGCCGAGTTCACCTTCGGACAGGAGGGGCACAAGGCCCGGAGCTACCCGGGCCTGGAGACGAAGCACTCGCTGGCGCCCTTCGTGAGGAGCTCCATCGCGGCCAAGAACACCTGGCGTGAGCTGGTGGGCAGCTCGAGGTACGTGGGCGTCGAGCACACGCTCGTCTTCGATCCCATCCGCGAGGCGCGGCGCACGCAGCTGCCGGACTGGTTCGTCGCGGGCTACGGCACGGCGCGTGCCCTGCCCCACCCCAAGTCCATCATCCAGGGGGAAGGCCTCTCGGACCCCATCAAGCAGCGCCTGGAGAACCTCTTCGGCCAGGGCAACCTGATCGCCACCGGGTTCGCCGACGTCTTCGAGCCCGCCCAGGCGAAGGCCTTCAGCCGCGTGCTGCGGCAGGTGCTCATCCAGGGCAAGCTCGTGCCGGGCGTCATCGACCTGGAGCTCAAGAGCCACGGCATCGTCCGCACCCGGCAGGACCTGGTGGATGCGCACTGCTTCGAGTTCCGCCTGGGTGGCCACAAGGTGAAGATTCCGGCCACGTGGCTGTCGCAGGGGTACCAGGGGGCGATCGCGTGGCTGGCGGACCTCATCGGCCACATCCTGCTCGAGGCGGGCCGGCCGGTGGCGCCAGAGAAGATGGAGGGGTTGGTCCTCATCGACGAGCTGGATCTGCACCTGCATCCGCGCTGGCAGGCCGCGTTGATTCCCGCGCTGAAGACCGTCTTCCCCCGGCTCCAGTTCGTCGCCACGACCCACTCGGCCATGACGCTGCCAGGGCTGGAGCAGGAGGAAGTGCTCGTGCTGCGCCAGGACGATGACGGCAACGTCTACGTCGCCCCGGCGCCCACGTCGCCCTCGTGGCTGACGGGCAGTGAGATCTTCGACGCGTTCTTCGACAGGAAGGGCAAGCCTCCCGCGGGCTCCGCTCCCCGCCGCCGCAAGCAGCCCGCGCCGGAGAAGAAGCTGGCCCGGAAGACGGCGGCCAGGACGAAGCGGAAGTGAGAGAGGTTCACGGCCCTCAGGATTTCCAGAACGGAGTCCACATCGGAATTTGAGAGGAAACGCTACAGCGTGAGGAGCCAGGCCAGCAGGTCGTCCTGCTCCTCGGGCGTGAGCGCCTTCATGTTCCCGTGCGCGGGGCCGGACATCTCCACCACCGCGCGCAGCGCGAACCGCGTGCCCACCACCAATCGGTTGCCGTCACGCACCTCGAAGCCCGCCGCCCCGCTGCCCAGCATCGGCCAGATGTCCCACGCCCCCACCAGTGACGGCGGCGCGAATCCCGGCACCAGGTCCTGCTGCTCCAACCTCAATGGCAGCGCATTCGGCGTCCCCACCTCCTGGAAGCGCCCGCGCGTCTTCGGATCCTGGTCCGTGGTGAAGAGCGGCGCCGGGTGGCACCCGGTGCAGCCGCCCTTCCCCTCGAAGAGCTCCCGTCCCACCGCCGGCCTCCCGCGCCGCCCGTCCGGCAACTCCACCGTCTCCGGCGGCCCGCCGTGCTCGTCCCGGAAGGGGTTGGGCGGCGTGGACATCAGGGACACGTACAGGGTGAGCGCCTCCACCTCCGCGTCCGTGAGGTTCGGGTTGTGGAAGCGGTTGCGTCCGCCCACCGTACGCATCGTCTCCGCCAGGCTGAACGTGCTCGCCGGGGTGAAGTACGGCGGCGTGTCGCGGCTGCCGAGCGCCGTGGGCGAGCGGTAGATCCGCATCGGCCGCGTCTTCTCGAAGAAGACGCCCCCCGTGTGGCCCTCCAGGTGGCACGCATCGCAGCTCATCGCCGTGCGCCCCAGGTCCGCGTAGTAGAGCACCTGCCCCAACCGCCGCTTCGCCTGCGTGCGCATCTCCGTCACCGGCCACTGCCGCACCACCCGAGCTCGGCCAGTCCGCGCCTCGGACACGTCCACCACCGCCACCGTCCCCGTGTGCCGGTTGAGCACGTAGAGGGCGCGCCCGTCCGGAGCCAGCACCAGCGACCTCGGCCCCGAGTGCAGCTCCACTCCGGCCCGCCTCGCCGTCCCGAAGTCCGCCGCCGGCCTCACCAGCGGCGTGCCCTCCGGCAGGGGCATGGCCACCTCCTGGAGCACCTCCAGCCGGCGCGCATCCAGCACGCGCACCACTCCCAGCCCCACGTCCGCCGCGTACAGCAGCCCCGCCCCGTCATCGAGCGCCAGGCCCTCGGTGATGCCCGCCCCGAAACCCCGGTGCCGCACCACCTCACCGCGCTCCGGCTCCAACTCCGCCACGCCGCCGTTGGGGCTCACCTCCATGCGCTCGGCGTTGGGCCCCACGTTGGGCCCCAGGCTCGCCAGGAAGAGGCGCCCCAGCTTCTCCGAGGCCACCAGTCCCCGCGCGGCCTTGCCTCCCATCACCTGCGCGGAGAAGCGCTCCGTCGCCCCTCCGATGATGGGCACGCCCGGCCGGGGCACCAGCGTCGACACGGGCGCGCCGTCCTCCTGCCGCAGCAGCTCCACCTGCCCCGTCTGCAGGCTCCCCACCGCGAGCAGCCCCTTCCAGCGCGCCAGCTCCCGGGGATTCGGATCCACCCGGGCCGTCCACACCTCGCGCCCGTCCTCCAACGAGAGCGCGTGCACCGAGTCCCGCACGTGCTCGGCCACGAAGGCCACGCCGCGAGCCCCATCCACCGCGAGCCCCAGCGCCCCGGCCGGCGCGGGTAGCACGCGCGGTGCGTTCCCGGGCACACCCAGCGCATACAGGCGCAGCGCCCCTTCCCAGCGGTGGGCCACCGCGAGCCACGGACGCCCTCCCGAATCCTCATATGTCGAGAGCGCGCTCGGCCCATCTCCAGCGGCCAGCCGCTCCACACGCCCGCTGGCCACGTCCAGCGCGAACACCGTGTCCGTCGGCGGCGAGGCGATGAACAGCGTGCGTCCATCCGGCGCGAGCACCATCGCCGTCAGGTCCGGGAAGGCCGCGTCATTCACCACGGTGAGGCTCGCCTCTCCCCCGGTCTCCTCCTCTGGAGACCCGGCCAGCCGCGCCGTCACCACCGCCTGCACCTGCTCGGCCGCGATGCCCAGGTCCGAGGGAAGGCGCGTGTAGGCATGCCTCGAGTCCAGCACCGTGAGCGGCAGCTCGCGCGACAGCGGGGGCCCCAGCACCAGGCGCAGCCCCGGCACCAGCCCCTCGCCATGGACGGCGAGCGGCTGTGACGTCTGGTTGCTCGTCAGACGCGGGCCCACCGCCTCGAGCCGCGGGTGGGCCTCCCGTCCAGGCGGTACGCCGTGGCGCCACAGCACCACACCTGTAGCGGCCAGCATCAAGAGCGCGGCGAGCGCCGCGAGGAGAAGAATCGAGCGTTTCACGGCACCACCGGTCAGCGAGAGCAGCACTCCACCTTTTCCAGCCTAACCGCAAGTTGCTGGCTCCGCGTTGACAGGTTGGTACGCGCATCGCTTAACCTGCCGGGCTCATGCGGCGCTTCATGACCCCCTTGGTGATCGTCGGCCTCGTTCTGTCCCCGCTCGGCTCCGAAGCATGGGCCCAGGGCCGTACGCGCGCGGCGAAGGCCGCCCGGAGCAAGAACCGCGGCAAGGCCACGCCGCCCAAGGCCGAGAGCTCGAAGCAGCAGCAGGTGGAGCCCCCCTCGGCGAGGGTGAGCGAGCCCTCCGCGGGCGAGCCCGCCGCAGCCGCCTCGGGGACACCGCCCACGCGAGGCCCGGCCCGCATCGACTTCGATGACCGGCTCATCCAGGGACAGACGAACAAGTCCGGAGCCGTCTACCTGTACGACCGCAAGGAGTTGCAGACGCGGTCGATGATCCGCGAGCGGGAGAACTTCCGCTCGGAAATCCTGTCCACCGTCTACGACCAGCCGTAGGCATCCGGGAACTGAGGGCGCCTGCGCCAGGAGGAGTAGCGGTGAGCAGTCAGCAGACAGTTCTCCAGGTCGTCATCCTACGTGATGGGTTGCTCGTGGGCACCGAGGTGTTCACGCCGGGCTCGTATGTGCTCGGCTCGGCTCCAGCCTCGGACCTGCGGCTGGACGACGCGAGCGTCGCGCCCCGCCACGCCGTCCTCTATTTCCAGAACGGGCGCGCGGCCATCCAGGACTCGGGTTCGAACGCGGGCGTCTACGTCAACGGCCATCGGGTCTCCGCGTGTGAGGTGCGCTCCACGGACGAGGTGCTTTGCGGCCCCTTCGTGCTGAAGACCCGGGTGCTGGCGCAGCGGCCACGGGACGAGCGGCCTCAACCGCCTCCCGAGGTGGCCGCGCTGCTCGGTGCCGCTCCGCCCCCGGCGGCGCCTCCCCAGGCCCAGGTGCCCGTGGCCGCGCCGGTGCCTCCAGCGCCAACGGCGCAGCAGCTCGCCGCCACCCAGCCTATCGCCAGGTTCTCGGGCGCGGTGAAGCCCGTGGCGCCCGTGCCGTCTCCGCCGCCCGCGGTTACCGTGGCCGTCACGCGTCCCGCGCCGCCGTCGCCAGCACAGCTGGCCTCCACCACCGTCTATGGCGCGGGAGCCGGAGCCACCCCGGCCCGTGCCACCCCACCGCCCGCCGTTCCCCTCCCCGATACCGTGCCAGCGGCCACCATGCCCTCGACGCGGCGCCGCGCGGCACCCCAGCCGGTGCAGGCGACGGGCCCGGCGCTCGTGTTGGCGGACGATGTGCTCGCGGACCTGCCGGAGGAGCCGCAACCGCCGCGGGCCCAGGCTCCCGACACGCGGATGCAGTGGGAGCAGGCGGCGGCACCGCTCGACCGTCCCACGCACGCGCCACGCCTGGAGCCGGGCCGGGGCCCCGCGCAGCTCTACCTGGAGCTCTACTGGGGCGCCGTGCGCCGCGACGCGCGCCGCTTCGCTCCAGGCAAGAAGGTCCAGGCGGCCGCGGACGAGCAAGCCCCCATGCCACTGTGGGGCTTCCAGCTCCCGGACGAGCCCTTCACGCTGGCGGAGTCCGCCAACGACGCCTTCCGCCTCTACGTGCCCAAGGGGGCGCAGGTGGAGCGCACGGGCCCTGGCGGCCGTTACGAGCGGGTCGCGCCCAACGCCCTGGAGGCGGACGGGGAGCGCCGCTTCGTCACCCTGCGCCAGGGCACCGCCGCGCGCCTCTCCGAGGGGAAGATGTCGCTGGTGGCCTACGCGGCCCCGCTGCCCGAGAAGGTACGCGTCAACCCGCTCAAGGGCCTGCCCTGGCTGGCCATCGGGTGCTTCCTCTTCTTCAGCTCGGCCCTGGGCAGCTTCATCGCCTTCATGCCCAAGCGGCCGGAGGGCGCGGACTTCACCCAGAAGAACCTGCCACCCGTGGCCCTGCGCCTGCTCGCGCCCGAGCCGAAGAAGAAGGAAGAGGCCAAGAAGAAGCTCGAGTCCATCAAGGAGAAGGCCAAGAAGCAGGTGGCCAAGAAGGACACCCCGACGCCGGTGGCGCCGCAGCCTCCCCCTCCGAAGCAGGAGAAGCCGCAGCCCACTCCCAAGGCGGTGGCGGCCGCGCCCGAGTCCAAGGCCCTCAAGGCGCTCGCGAAGCTGTCGGCCGCGGGCCCGGCCACCAAGGATCTGCTGGCCGCGGTGGACAAGCTGGGCAGCGGCCCGGGCAGCAAGAACGTGAAGAACTCCAACTTCAAGCTCTCCGGCCTCATCGGCAAGGCGCCCATCGCCAACGCGGGCCTGGGCACCTTCGGCCTGGGTGGCGGGGGCAAGGGCGGCGGTGCCACGCTCGGCGCGGAGATTCTCCGGGGCAAGGGCGGTGGCGGCATCGGCGCGCTGGGCGCGGGCGGCGTGGGCAAGGGCAAGGTGGGCGGCACGGTGGCACGCGCCAGCGCGCGCACCATCGCGGCGCAGGGCTCCATCGACCGCGAGGCCGTGGCCAAGGTGGTCAACAGCCACCTGCAGGAGGTGTACGCCTGCTACGAGCGCGCGCTGCTCAAGGAGCCGGGCCTCGCCGGCAAGGTGGTGCTGGAGTGGACGATCGGCACCAACGGCCGCGTGGTGGCCACCAAGACGAAGTCCTCCACCCTGCGCAGCCCCTCGGTCGAGTCCTGCATCATGGGCGGCCTGAAAGGCTGGACCTTCCCGCCCGCCAAGGGTGGCGCCGTCATCATCACCTATCCATTCATCTTCAACTCGGTCGGCTACTGATGCGCTCCCCATCGCGTCGGGCCGGCTTCCGCCAGGACCGAACCGTGCGAAACGCCCTGCTCCTCCTCTCGAGCCTCCTGCTGCCCGGGCTGGCCCATGCCCAGGCCGAGGCCCTCGAGAACCCCGGTACCGTCTCCGCCGTCCAGGAGCGGATGTACCGGATGAACCACGAGCTGACGCTCGGCGTGGGCGTGCTGCCCGCCGACGCCTTCTACAAGGGCGTGCTCGGAAGCGTCGGCTACACCTACCACTTCAGCGACAGCTTCGCGTGGCAGGTGGGCCGGGGCAGCTACAGCTACAACCTGAAGACGAGCCTGCGCGAGCAGCTCGAGCGCGACTTCGACGTGGCGCCCACCAACGCCGCCTTCGAGGAGCAGGTGCAGTGGATGGTGGGCTCGGACCTGGTGTGGAGCCCCATCTACGGGAAGATGGCCATCAGCAACAGCTCGGTGGTGCACTTCACCGGCTTCCTGCTCGGCGGCGCCACGGTGATGAAGCTCACGCGCGCCGATGGATTCCGCCCGGCCATCAACCTGGGCGTGGGCGTGCGCGTCTTCACCAGCCGCAACGTCTCCTTCCGCATGGACGTGACGAACAACACCGTCTTCGTGGGCGGCACCCGCCTCATCCAGGTCCCCACCTTCCAGCTGTCCACCGCGTTCAACTTCGGCGCCACGGAATGAGTCACCGCCCGCTCCTCGCCGCGCTCGTCTCCGCCGCGATGCTCGCCGCGCCCGCGTCCGCCAAGGACCCGGCCGGTGGCGCGCCGGCGGCCACTCCCACTCCCGCCGCTCCGGCCGCGCCCGCCGCCCAGGCGGCCCCGCCGAAGGAGGCCGCTCCTCCCCCGCCCGAGAAGGTGCCGGACGAGGTGTTCGACAAGGCACTGGCGGACTACTTCGCCGGCAACCCGCGCGCCGCTGCCGGACCGCTCCACACGTGGCTGTCCGCGGCGCCCCGGACGCACGAGAACTACGCCTGGGGCCAGTACTTCCTGGCCCGGAGCCTCATCGACCTGGGCTTCACCCACGCCGGTGGCGTGTACCTGGCCCGCATCGCCCGCGAGCGCTCCAACCCCAACGTGCTGCCCCGCGCCCTGGAGACGCTGCGCGAGCTGACGGACCGGCCGCACGACGAGGTGATGATCGACGAGCAGGTATTCGGCGCGCTGGACCTGGGCTTCCTGCCGGAGGAGGCGGGCGCCTACGCGCACTACCAGCAGGGGCTGGTGGACCTGCGGGTGGGCAACGAGCGCTGGGCCAACACGCACTTCTCCAAGCTGCCCGAGGGGAGCGCCGAGGCGAGCCGGGCCCGCTTCGCGCTGCTCGTCACGCGGCTGCGCGAGGTGAAGGAGCCCAACGACGAGCTCATCGAGGACTTCCTCGGGCTGTCCAAGGACGAGAAGCTCACCCGTGAGTCGCGCAACGAGGCGGCGCTGGCGGTGGCGCGGCTGCGCTACGAGCGCAAGGACTACAAGGGCGCGCTGGAGGCCTACGAGTTGGTGAAGCTGCCGGAGTTGGATCCGGGCCGCGCCACGCTGTACCTGGAGGAGGCGTGGACGCGCTACAAGCTGGGCGAGCCGCGCGCCGCGATGGGCATCCTCACCACGCTGGACGCGCCCTCGTTCCGGGACGAGTTCCTGCCGGACAAGTATCTGCTGCGCGCCCTCATCTACCGGGACCTGTGCCACTACCTGCCGGCCAAGCGCGCGGCGAAGGAGCTGACGCGGCGCTTCGCGGACTCGCTGGAGAGCATCCGCGAACGGGAGGACCTGACGCAGGACCCGCGCATGCGCCGGGCCGCGAGCGCCCATGGCAACACGAAGCGCGCCGCGCGTTTCCTGGAGGTGCTGGAGCTGGAGGGAGAGCGCCTGGGCCGCTACGCGGGCAGCTTCGGCGAGCGGCTCTACACGCACCTGACGAAGACCTATGACCTGGCGCACGCCGAGGCCCAGCGCATCTACCAGACGCGGCTGGAGGAGGCGGTGCGGCAGGAAGCGGACACGCTGCTGCGGGCGACCGAACAGGTGCGCCTGATGGAGTACGAAGTGGGCCTCAAGCTGTACGAGCGCGTGAAGAAGGGTGCCAAGGTGGCGGCGGCGCCGGAGGAGGAGCTGCTGTCGCCCTCGCAGGTGGGCTTCACCTTCGACGGCGAGTACTGGAACGACGAGCTGCGCTCGTACCGGGTCCGTCTCGACAGCCGCTGCATCGAGGAGAATCCATGACCGGCACCCTGACCGGACTGCTCGTCGCGGCGCTGCTGGCCGCTGGCCCTGGTGGCCCGCGCCCCACCGGCCCCGCGGGCGTCAACCCGCTGGTGTCCAAGGCGAAGGAGCGCGAGGAGCTCATCGAGAAGCTCAAGCGCGACATCTTCAAGGTGGACCGCTCCATTGGCGAGACGGAGCGCCTCATCGCCAAGAGCCGCAACGCGCCCTACCTGCCGGACCTGCAGTTCCGGCTGGCGGAGCTGTACGTGGAGAAGAGCCGCTACGTGTACTACCTCCAGGCCGAGCAGCGTCCGGCCGGGGCGAGCGGCGCCATGGTGTCGCCGGAGACGCGGCTGCTGAAGCAGAAGGCCGTGCAGATGTACTACCGGCTGCAGCGCGAGTGGCCGGACTTCCACGACGGCGACAAGGTGCACTTCTACCTGGCGCACGAGCAGCGCGAGCTGGGCTCCTTCGAGGACATGCTCAAGACGCTGGACGATCTGGTGCGCAAGTACCCGAACAGCCCGCTGCGGCTGGAGGCGCTCCAGATCCTCGGTGACTACCACTTCGACAAGTCGGACCTGGCGGCGGCGGAGAAGCACTACACCACCATCCTGGAGGCGCCGCCCTCGCCGGTGCACGACCTGGCCCGCTACAAGATGGGCTGGATTCGCGTGAACCAGGCCAAGCACGCGGAGGCGGTGCCCTTCTTCGAGGCCGCCGCGGCGAGCGCTCCGCTGCCCGGGGTGGACGTGCAGAAGGCGCTCAACGTGAAGCGCGAGGCGCTGTTGGACCTCGTGTACAGCTACACGGAGGCGAAGCCGGCCAAGGGCGCGCTCAACTACTTCGAGAAGCTCAGCGACAGCCGGGCCACGTACGCGCTCGCGCTGGACAAGCTGGGCAACCGCTACTTCATCAAGGCGCAGTACGAGTACGCCATCCCGGCGCTGCGCAAGCTGATGGAGATCCAGCACGACCCGGAGATGGACCTGGAGCGCTCGCAGAAGCTGTACGACGCGCTCAAGGCGGCCAAGGGCAAGGTGCTGCCCGAGCCGGAGGATCTGCGCTTCCTGGTGCGCGCGGCGGTGACGAGCAAGACGGACCCGGAGCTGGACGAGACCGGGAGGAAGAAGGAGCTGGCGGAGCTGGAGGAGATGGCGCGCGACCTGGCCACGCAGCTGCACGTGGCGGCGCAGAAGAAGGAGGACAAGGGGCTGTACGTGAGGGCGGCGGCGGCCTACCGCGAGTACCTGGGGCTCTTCCGGCCGGAGCAGTACGTGCGGACGATGATGAAGAACCGCGCGGAGGCGCTATTCGCCGCGAAGGAGTTCCCCGGGGCCGCGCGCCAGTTCGAGGAGCTGGTGCGCTACGAGATGAAGGCCAAGGACGAACAGGGCGCGGAAGCGGCGATGTACGGCGCGCTGCTGGCGCACTTCTCCACGGTGAAGCCGGAGGAGGCGCAGCGCCGCAATGCCTTCGAGGTGGCGGACGCGAGGCAGGCGCTCAAGCTGATGGGGGCGGACTACGTGTCGCGCTACCCGAAGAGCCCGAACGCACTGGAGGTGAAGTTCAACATCGCCCGCGCCTACTACGAGGACGGCGAGTTCCCCAAGGCGGCCGAGCTCTTCACGGCCTTCGCGCTCACGCACCCCACGCACAAGGACGCGACGGCGGCGGGCAACCTGGCGTTGGACAGCCTGCGGCAGGTGAATGACTTCAAGGGCCTGGAGGAGACGGGCCAGAAGTTCATCGGCTCGCCGTTGCCGGTGGCCTTCCAGAACGACGTGAAGCGCATCCTCACGCAGACGCGCGCCGAGGCGCTGGACGAGCTGGCGCTGAAGAGTTCGCAGGAGACGGGCGACGTCATCGAGGGCCTGCTGAAGGTGGCCAACGAGAACAAGGGCGCGGAGATTGGGGAGAAGGCCCTGTACGGAGCCTTCACGGCGGCGCGTGACAAGCGGGAGCTGCAGCGCGAGCGGGAGATCGGCAAGCGGCTGGTGGACGAGTACCCGAAGAGCCAGTTCGTACCGGACGTACTGCTGACGCTGGGGCGGCACGCGGCGGAGGCCGCGGCGTTCACCGAGGCGGCGGGCATCTTCGAGACGGTGGGAGCGAAGCTGGGCTCGGACGTGGCGGCGGTGGATGGGTGGCTGACGGGAGCGCGGCTGCGGCAGGCGCTGGGACAGTTCCGGGAGGCGGCGAGGGACCTGGAGGCGGCGTCTGAGGTGGCGGGTGCGCGCAAGGCGGAGGTGATGGTGCAGTTGGCGGAGGCGCACCTGAAGTCGAAGGACTACGCGAAGGCGAAGGCGGCGGCGGAGGTGGTGCTGAAGCTGGACAAGACGAGCGCGGCGGCGGTGGCGGTGCTGGCGGAGGTGCAGGCGACCACGGCGGTGAAGGACGCGCCGGACGGGCTCATCAAGACGCTGACGACGGCGGTGCAGGGCCCGAACGGACAGACGGAGGAGGCGGCCAGGGGCCTGTGGTACCTGGGCGAAATCCTGTACCGCTCGTACAAGGATCTGGCGGCGGACAAGGTGGAGGAGAAGGTGGGGGCGCTGCAGGGGTTGGAGGGCGTGTACACGCAGGCGGCGTCGCTGGGGTACCCGGAGTGGGCGGTGGCGTCGTTGTGGAAGGTGGGCCTGGCGTACGGACACCTGGCGGACGTGGTGGAGGCCACGCCAACACCCGCGGGAGCCTCCGCGGCGGACGCGCAGTCCTTCCGCAAGGCGGTGGCGGAGCAGGTGGCGCCGCTGAGGCAGCGGGCGCAGGACGCCTTCGAGGCCTGCGTGTCGCGAGCGGAGTCGCTGGAGGTATTCAACGCGGCGGTGGTGGGCTGCCGGACGAAGACGGAGACGGTGGCGCTGCCGGTGCCGGTGCCCGGGGCATCGACACAACCCTCCTCGCTGGAAGAACTGCGCAAGAAGGCGGAGGCGGCGCTGACGGCGGAGGCGCTGGAGGCGTTGGGGGTGGGCTACCTGAGCGCGAACCAGTTCGGGCTGGCGCAGCTGACACTGGGGCGGGTGACGGAGCTGCAGGACACGAGGGCCTCGGCACATAGCGCCTTGGGTTGGGCGATGCTGAACCAAGGGGACGCGATGGGGGCGAGGGAGGCGTACGCGAAGGCGCTGGAAGCGGATCCGACGTACGACAAGGCGAGGCTGAACCTGGCGGCGCTGCGATGCCGTTTCGGGGACACCGAGGGAGCGAGGCGAGAGCTGTCGGTACTGAAGGACGTAGGAGGCCTGAGTGGCCCCGACGTGGACACCGGGTGGAAGGCATGCAAATGAGACCCCGGGTTCCGAGCACCCTCTCCCTCTGGGAGAGGGCCGGGGTGAGGGTCTACCCTCCCCTGCTTGCGTTCACCCTGATGGCCTGTGCACCCGCCAAGGTGCTCGAGGGCAGCGTCACCCCGCTGCTGGACCTGAGCTACGAGCGAGCCGAGGCCCAGGCCTCGGAGACGGAGGTGTCCGTGAGCTTCCTGCGTCCCCAGGGAGCGGGAGAGGACACGCTCCTCAAGGTGGCGGCGAAGCTGGAAGGAACCACCCTGGAGCCACGAGTCGCCATCGACCTGGCGCAGCGGGTGGGAAACACCGAAGGCCCACAACGAGGCACGGTGAGCCGGAGCGTGCTGGACGAACCGGCGCGCCAGTTCCCCGCGATAGCCCGAGGGGAGCTCGTGTTCGACGGGTACCTGGACTCGGGGAAGAAGGTGACGGGGGAGCTGCACATCACCTTCACCAACGGCACCGACGTCTACTCCGGCCGTACCATCTTTGGCCGCTTCGAGGCGACCGTTCCATGAAGCGCACAGTCCTGCCAGTCCTGCTGCTGCTCGCCGCGGCGTGCGGCCCCCGCTACGGGATGAGGGTCCCGGACCAGCTGGTGTCGAAGCTGCCGTACGAGAGCCGAATCGAGCTGTTGGAGTCGGAGAACGACCTGGCGCTGGCCATCGACACGGTGGACGAGGCCAGCAACGAGGTGCTGAGGGCGCGAGACGCCATCCGGAGGGCGAAGGCGCGCGAGTCGGCGGCCGAGGAGGAGGAGGACCGTGCGCCGGACGCGGCCTCGAGGGAGGTGGCGAAGCTGGCCATCGAGGAGGCGCGGGCGCGGGTGGCGTACCTGAGGGCGAAGCAGCGCCTGAACGTGGGCCTCCGGGATGTGGAGCAGCTGTCGCTGCGCTGTGCGTTCGCGCGCTACGAGCTGGCGCGGTTGCAGTCGACGCGCAAGGCGAAGGTGGAGGGCAGCGAGAAGCTGGACGTGAAGAAGTACGAGGGGCAGGTCTCCAAGTGTGAGGCGGAGGTGAAGGAGGAGCGGGGGGAGTTGGCGGAAGACATTGCCCAGGAGAAGACAGCGCGGGAGGCCTGGGAGGTGAAGAAGGCCGCCCTGGCGAAGAAGACTTTCGACGCACGCGCGAGCCCCTACGTGGAGAAACTGTGATGACGCGAGCTGGCCTGCTGGTGTTCCAGCTGCTCACCGCCCAGACGCCTGAGGTGGAGACGCCGCCGCCGGAGGAGACGGTGGTGGAGTCCGTGGCGCGGGCGGAGATGTCCGCCGAGGCGGAGAAGCTGTTCCGGTTGGGGACGGCCTTCCTGGCGCAGGGGCAACCGCGGAAGGCGGTGGCGCCCCTGAGGAAGCTGACGGAGCGGGAGCCGGAGCTGCTGCCGCCGAAGGTGGCGCTGGCGCGAGCGCTGCGGCTGTCGGGGGAGACGGACAAGGCGCGGGAGCTGCTGGACGCGGCGCTGGCCACGTGGCCGCAGGAGGCGGGGCTGCACGCCGAGCGCGGGCTGCTGGCGAGGGCGCTGGACGAGCGGGACACGGCGATCGCGCGCTTCACGAAGGCGGTGGAGCTGGCGCCGAAGGACGCGGAGCTGCGCTTCAACCTGGGCGAGGCGCTGCAGCGCGCGGGGAAGGCGGACGAAGCCATCTCGGCGTACCGGGAGGCGCTGAAGCTGGACGAGAAGCTGACGGCGGCGCGGGTGAACCTGGGCAAGGGGCTGGCGGACAAGGGGCTCGCGGGAGAGGCCCAGGAGACGCTGCGGGAGGCGGCGCGGCTGGCGCCGGCGGACGCGGAGGCGCACTACAACCTGGGTGTGCTGCTGATGCGCGAGGGCACGCTGGACGGGGCGGTGTCCGAGTACGAGAAGGCGCTGGCGGTGGCGCCGAAGCACGCGCTGGCGCACAACAACCTGGGAGTGGCGCTGGACGCGCAGGGAAAGTACGCCAAGGCGCTGGAGAGCTTCCGCAAGGCGGTGGCGGCGGACCCGAAGTACGCGGAGGCGCACTTCAACCTGGGGATGGCGTACTTCCGCAAGGACGACCACATCCGGTCGACGAAGCACTTCGAGAAGGCGCTGTCGCTGGAGCCTCGGAGGGCGAGCGGTCCATACACGCAGCTGGGGGCGAGCTACCTGGCGCAGGGCAAGAAGGACCGGGCGGTGGAGGCGTACAAGAAGGCGCTGGAGGCGAGCGCGGAGGACGGCAAGCCGAACACGGAGGCGTGGCAGGGGTTGGCGAGGGCGTACCTGGGGATGGGGAAGGTGGACGAAGCGGTGGCGACGCTGGCGAAGGCGGTGGAGGGCTTCCCGAAGGACGCGAGCGCGCGGGCGGCGTACGGCGACGCGCTGCTGGCGAAGGGTGAGTTGGACGGGGCCATCGCGCAGTACGAGGAGCGACTGTCGCTGGAGCCGACGACGGAGGCCCGGCTGGCGCTGGCGAAGGCCTACGCGCGCAAGCGGGTGGGAGCGAAGGCGGCGCCGCTGTACGAGGCGGTGCTGGCGGAGGAGCCGGAGAACCAGGCGGCGAAGCTGGGGCTGGCGGACCTGTACCTGGCGATGGGGAACTACGACGGGGCGGAGAAGCAGCTGAAGCCGAAGGAGGGCGAGGAGGCGGACACGGCGGCGCTGGCGCGGCTGGGCATCCTGCACTCGAGGCGGGGGCGGCCGGACCTGGCGGTGCCGGAGCTGGAGGAAGTGACGAAGAAGGATCCGGCGCAGCTGGACGCGAAGGCGGAGCTGGGCTTCCTGTACCTGCGAGGCGGGGACAAGGAGAAGGCGGTGAAGGTGCTGGGGGACGTGGTGGCGCTGGAGCCGGGGCACGCCTACGGACTGCTGTACCTGGGGCACGCGCTGTACCAGCTGGGCAAGCCGAAGGAGGCGGAGCAGTCCTTCCGGGGCTCGGTGAAGATGGACCCGGCCTTTGGCGAACCGCACTACGCACTGGGCCAGCTGCTGGAAGCGTCGGGCAAGCTGGTGGAGGCGAAAGCCGAGTACGAGAAGGCGGCGGAGCTGCAGAAGGACCATCCGGACGCGGCGGCGGCGGCGAAGCGTCTGAGCAGCGCGAAGTAGAGGGGAACCCGGGTACACCCCATACCCTCACCCCGTCCCTCTCCCAGAGGGAGAGGGTCCAACCCGCTTCCTCACCGTGTATGCCCCCTCTCCCTCTGGGAGAGGGCTGGGGTGAGGGTCTACGCCTTGCGCCCACCGTCCTGACAGGGCAGTTCCAGGATGAAGGTGGCCCCGCGTCCCGGCCCCTCGCTCCGCGCCACCAGCGACCCCCCCAGATCCTGAGCGGCCAGCGCACTGGCGTGCAATCCAAAGCCGTGCCCACCCTCGCGGGTGGTGAACCCATGCTGGAAGATGCTCGTGAGCATCTCCTGGGCAATTCCCACCCCATTGTCGGTGACCGACACACGGAGGCGGCCCTCCACGGGAGTGTCGATTCTCAGGCTCAGGAGCCGTTGCCCCGCGGGGACGGAGTCCATCGCATACCTGGCGTTGCTGATCAGGTTGACGAGGATCATCAGCACCTTGTGCTTGTCCGTCACCACCGGAGGCAGGGGAGCGATGTGCCGCTCCACCTGGATGTCGGAGCGGCCGAGCGCGGTCACGTTGATGCGCAGGGCGTCCTCGAGCAGCTCCGCCACCTGGACGGGCTCGTGAAGCTTGGGGGCGCTGGCGTAGTTCTGCTGGACCTTGACGATGGTGCCGATGTGCGCGGTGTACCGGCCCAGGTCATCGAGCAGGGAGAGGATCTCCTGGCGATCCTCCGTCAGGTGTTGCCCCAGCTGTATCAAGAAGGGAGCCACGACCCGGCCGCGCTCGTCCTGGGTGAGGAAGGTCGCGAGGGAGGCCTGGTTCTCCTCGAGCAGCCCCCCCACCCGGCCCACGTGCTCGAGCTTCATCCCGGTCAACTGCTCCCTCGCCAACGTCGCCGAGGTGAAGACGCTGTTGAGGACATTGCCCACGTTGTGCAGCACGTTGGTGGCGATCTCCGCCATGCCGGCCTGCCGCGCCACCCCCACCAACTGCTGGTGGAGCGCCTTCAGCTCGCGGGTGCGCTCCTCCACGCGCTGTTCCAGCCCCTCGTTGGCCTGACGCAGGGCTTCCTCGCGGCGCTGGACCTCCTCGGTCATCAACTGAAAGGCGCTCGCGAGCCGCCCCAGCTCGTCGTTGCGCGAGGTATCCAGCGAGACCTTGAAGTCACCGGCCGTCACTTGATCGGCGGCGCGGGTGAAGGCCAGCAACGGGCGGGAGAGCTGGACGTTGAGCACCCGGTACATGATGGCCAGCGCCAGGACGAGCGAGAGGACACCGACACCGAGGACGTAGCGGGCGGCCCGGAGGGCGGGCCGGGTCACCACGTTCTGGGGGAGGACGGTGGCGAAGTACCAGCCGGGGCCCTTCAGCCGCGTCACGGCGATGTATTCGCCATACTCCGGATCCTCGACGATGACCTGCCCGGGCTGGCGTCCCTTCACGCGCTCGAAGGTGCTCTTGAGGTGGGCGCGCTGCTCCTGGGAGATGGAGGCATCGGGCTGCTGCCCGGTGGCCGTCAGGACGTCGGAGGCGTTGGAGGAGCCATCCTTCATCAGCTCGGGGTGCGCGATGAGCGTGCCATCGTCACGGAAGATGATGTTGTAGGCATCGGGCAGGTGGTCATTGACGGTGCGGGCCATCAACTCCTCGAGCAGGACATCGTGGCCGATCGTCGCGACGAGGCGGCCCTCGATGTCCACCGGGGTGGAGATGGAGACCACCCAGCCCTTGCTGACCTTGTCGCGGTAGATGTTGGACCAGACCATCCGCCGCTCCGGGTTCTTGTCGCGCTGACTGCTGCGCCAGAGCTCACTGCTATCGGACGGTGGGTTGGCCTGGGACTTCCTCGTCCGGACGACCGACAGCATGGGAGCGACCTTCCGGCACCAGTCGGGGTAATCCGGCCAGTAGATGGAGATCGCCCCCTCCGGCAGGGAGATATAGGTATTGGTGAAGCGCACGTGCATCGCGGGCCCGTGCTGGGCGAGCACGTCAAACGAGGCCACGAACCGGCGGCGGAGGTCATCGTCGGGCTCGACGCCCTCGGAGACCATGCCGCCGGGCATCTTCATCCCGTCGAAGTTCTCCAGGCGGCAGCGGATGGCGCCATCGGGCTCGCGGACGTAGAGGCTGTCGAAGCGGGCGGACGGATCCTCATGGCTCCAGGCGCGGATCCGCTCCTCCAGGGACGTCTTGAGGAGCGCGTGGTTGTCCTCGGCCAGCACGAAGAGGGCCTGCTCTCGTGGAGCTCGCGCCTCGACATACCGGGCCAGCTGCGCGAGCGCCTCGTCGCGCACGGAGCGGAGCAGGTGGAAATAACTGACGAGCGTGGCCAGAGCGATGACCCCGGCGATCCACACGCCCATCTTGAGGAGCGTCGAGTGGGCCAGAGCTGTCTGGGGGCGGGCAACGGCTGGCGGCATCGCCCCGGATCATGCCACGCCCGCAGGAAACACTTCTCGCCCCCCAAGAATGTACCCGGGGTGGTGGGGAACCCAGCCTCTCAGCGCAGCTTGCGCCGCAGGTGGTTGAGCAGGTCGATGCGGGTGATGAGGCCGATGAACTCCTCCCCGTCCATGACGATGGGCACGAAGCCCTTGTCGAGCAGCGGGAGCAGCTCGCGCACGGGGGTGCGCACGTCCACGGTCTGCAACCGGGTGGACATGACGTCGCGCACCGGCAGGCGCAGGCGCGTCTCGTCGTCGACGGCCGCGAGCAGCAGGTCGGACTCGTCAATCATCCCCACCACCCTGCCCCCCTCGAGCACGGGGAGCTGGGAGACCTCGTAGAGCTTCATCCGCGCGTAGGCGACGAGCATCGTGTCCGAGGGGGCCAGGGTGACCACCGCCCGGTCCGCGTAGCGGCGGGTGATGACGTCGCGCAGGTCCCCATGGAGCTGGCGCGGCAGGAAGCCCTGGTCCGCCATCCAGAAGTCATTGAACATCTTGGACAGGTACTTGTTGCCGCTGTCGCAGACGAAGGTGCACACGCGCTTGGGCGTGGACTGCTCACGGCAGTAGCGCAGGGCCGCGGCGATGAGCGTTCCGGAGGACGAGCCCGCCAGGATGCCGGCCTGTTTGAGCAGCAAGCGGGCAGTCTCGAGGCTCTCCACGTCGGAGATGGAGTAGGCCTTCTTCACCCGGGACAGGTCCGCGTTGGGGGGGAGGAAGTCCTCGCCAATGCCCTCGACGACCCAGGAGCCCGCCTTGCCCATCGTGCCCGTCTTCACGTAGTCCGCGAGCACCGAGCCCTGGGGGTCGGCGAGCACCATCTCGCACTCGGGGATGGCCCGGGCGAAGTAGCGGGACAGGCCGGCCAGGGTTCCGCCGGAGCCGACGCCGCACACCATGGCATCGAGCCGGTTGCCGAGCTGGGCGGCGATCTCCGGGCCGGTGGTGGTCTCATGGGCCAGCGGGTTGGCGGGATTGGCGAACTGGTTGACGTAGAAGCCCCCCAGCTCCCGGGCGATGCGCTCGGCCATGTCCTGGTAGTAATCCGGGTGGCCCTTCTCCACGTCCGAGCGGGTCATGATGATTTCGGCGCCCAGCGCCTTGAGGTGGAGCACCTTCTCCTGGCTCATCTTGTCGGGAATCACGAGCGTGAGCCGGTAGCCCTTCTGGGAGGCGACCAGGGCGAGCCCCAGGCCGGTGTTGCCGGCGGTGGCCTCGACGAGGTGCTTCTGGTGGGGGCCCAGCAGGCCCGACTGCTCCGCGGCGGAGATCATCGACAGGCCGATGCGATCCTTGATGGAGCCGCCGGGGTTGTGGCTCTCGAGCTTGAGGAAGAGCTCGCACGGGCCCGTGTCGAGCTGGGTGACCTTCACCATGGGGGTGTTGCCGATGAGGCCGAGGAGGTCGGTGGGAAGGGGTGCGGAGCGCATGGCCAGTCACAGTACATGAGCGGCCCGAAAGGAGAAGACGGCCGTCCCCCGCAACGTTGAAGACTGGGATTCCCCCGCTTCGGTGTTGAAACGCCAGGGGCACCTCGTTAGCAAGGCCGCGAACGTCGAACGTCAGGACTCCCCCCGTGAGCATCAAGATTGGCGACAAGGCCCCCGATTTCACGTTGCCGAAGCAGGACGGTACCCCCGCGAATCTGAAGGAGCTGCTCCAGAAGTCAGCGGTGGTGCTCTACTTCTATCCGAAGGACGATACGCCCGGCTGCACCAAGGAGGCGTGCTCGTTCCGTGACTCGTACGAAGCCTTCAAGGACGCCGGAGCCGAGGTGGTGGGCATCAGCTCCCAGTCGGCGGCCTCCCATCAGGCCTTCGCGGCGAAGTACCGGCTGCCGTTCACGCTGGTGAGCGACGAAGGCGGCAAGGTGCGGAGCCAGTACGGCGTTCCGAGCACGCTGGGGCTGCTGCCCGGGCGGGTGACGTACGTCATCGACCGCGACGGCACCGTCCGGCACGTCTTCAACTCGCAGATCAATGCCACGCGCCACGTCACCGAGGCGCTGAACATCGTCAAGCAGCTCACCGGCGCCGCGGCCACCTGAGCCGCGAGATTCACTCCCGGGGCCAGCCGAGCAGCACGGCCCCGAGCATCACCAGGCCCGCCCCGGCGAGCCGCCGCCGTCCCAACCGCTCACCCTGGAGCGCGCCGAGCCCCAGGGCGAACGCGATGGACGTATTGCGCAACGTGAGCACGGCCCCCGCCCCACTGCGCACGAGCGCCATGAGCAGCAGCGAGAAGGACAGCGTGCAGAGCACCCCGGCGGCCACGAGCAACAGGGGCCGGGTCATCACCTTGCGGTACAACACGCCCCAGCCGGCCTCCTCGCGGCGGCGCTGGAGGACGAGCAGGGGAAGGGCCACGCCGAGCGACAGGGTGAACAGGGCCGGGGGCTGCACCCCCTCGCCCAGGGCGCGCTTGTAGCTGAGATTGAACCCGGCGATGCACGCGGCGCTCGCGAGGGCCCAGAGCACGCCCTCGCCCACCGCGCCCCGGGGCCGCTCGAGGTTCATCCCCGCCATGCCCAGGGCCACGGCGGTGGCGCCCGCCACGGTCCACGGGGTGAGCCGCTCGCCCAGCCACAGGACGGACACGGGCCAGACGAGCAGCAGCGCGCCACCGCGGGCCACCGTGTACGCGAGCCCCAGGGGCGCCCGGCGCAGCGAGCGCGCGAGCGTGACCAGATAGCCGCTCTCCAGCACGCCGGCCACCAGCGTCCAGAGCAGGGCCCGTGACGTGGGGAACGCCGTGCCCTCCAGGCCGAGCGCCCACAACCCTCCGCACGCCACGGTGACGGCGATGACGCCCACCACGGCGGACTCCGGGTCCTCGTGACGCTTGAGGAGCGCGTTCCACAGCGCGTGGAAGAACGCGGACGACAGCACCAGCACCAGCGCGGCGGAGCTCACCGGACCTCCCCTATCACCTCCCTCCCCCTTGGGGCTCCGTCCGCCCGCCTGCCCTCCCCCAAAACATGCATTCAAAATGCACGATTTGCGCGAACCGGGGCCACCGGACGCACCGCTTGCGCACACGGCGTGTGCGGTCCCGAGGGAGGAGGCCTGGAACGGGGTTTGCTCTGGGAGTCGCCAACCTACAGACACCCTCCTCTCGGGAAGCCCGGTCATGCGACACCGAAAACTCTGGTTCGGCCTTGGCGCCGTCGTCCTCGTCTCCTTCCTGGTCCTGGGGGGCCAGGGAGTCCGCATCTCACGCACGCTCCCACCCATCCCCGAGAAGGTGATGACGCCCGAGGGCACGGTGCTGCTCACGGGCGAGTCCATCATGCGCGGGCAGAACGTGTGGCAGTCCATTGGAGGGCAGCAGGTGGGCTCGGTGTGGGGCCACGGGGCGTACGTGGCGCCGGACTGGAGCGCGGACTGGCTGCACCGCGAGGCCATCTTCGTGCTGGACACCTGGGCGCGCGAGGAGGGCCTCACCTCCTATGCGGAGGCTCCGGCCGAGCGGCAGGCGGCGCTGCGCACCCGGCTCACCGCGCAGATGCGCACCAACACGTATGACGACCGGACGGGCACGGTGACGCTGTCACCGGTGCGCGCCGAGGCGATGCGGGCCAACGCCGCGCACTACGCGGACGTCTTCTCCAAGGGCCGCGCGGCCTACGCCATCCCCGAGGGCGCCCTGACGAACCCGGAGAAGCTGAAGGACCTGGGGGCCTTCTTCTGGTGGACGAGTTGGGTGGCCTCGACGAACCGGCCCGGCGACACCGTCACCTATACGCAGAACTGGCCGCACGAGCCGCTGGTGGGCAACCAGCCCGCCGCAGGCGTGACGCTGTGGAGCATGGCGTCCGTGGTGCTGCTGCTGGCCGGTGTGGGCGCGCTCCTCTGGTACCTGAGCGGCAAGAAGGAGGACGAGGAGGTGGCGCCGCCCGAGAAGGATCCATTCTCCGGCCTCCAGCTCACGCCGAGCCAGAGGGCCACGGGCAAGTACTTCCTGGTGGTGGTGGCGCTCTTCCTGGCGCAGGTGGGGCTGGGCGGGGTGACGGCGCACTTCGGCGTGGAGGGAGCAGGCTTCTACGGCGTGCCTCTGGCGAAGTACCTGCCGTACGCGGTGACGCGCAGCTGGCACACGCAGCTGGGCATCTTCTGGATCGCCACGGCCTGGCTGGCCACGGGCCTCTTCGTGGGCCCGGCGGTGAGCGGAGTGGAGCCGAAGTACCAGCGGGCGGGGGTGAACTTCCTCTTCGTGTGCCTGCTCATCATCGTGGTGGGGGCGCTGTTCGGACAGTGGGCGTCGGTGCAGCAGCGGATGGGCAGCGGAGACTACTGGTACTGGTTCGGCCACCAGGGTTGGGAGTACGTGGACCTGGGCCGCTTCTGGCAGATCTTCCTCTTCGTGGGCCTCTTCGTGTGGCTGTTCCTCACGGCGCGGGCGGTGTTGCCGGCGCTGAAGAAGCCGACCGAGGGCCGGCCACTGCTGGTGCTCTTCGTCATCTCGTCGATGGCGATCGCCGCCTTCTACGGGGCGGGGCTGATGTACGGGCAGCGCAGCCACATGGGGATGGTGGAGTACTGGCGCTGGTGGGTGGTGCACCTGTGGGTGGAGGGCTTCTTCGAGGTCTTCGCCACGGTGGTGATGACGTTCCTGTTCACGAGGCTGGGGGTGTTGTCGGCGCGCACGGCGGTGCCGGCGGTGCTCTTCACGACGATTCTCTTCCTGGCGGGCGGAATCATCGGCACGTTCCACCACCTGTACTTCTCGGGGACGCCGGCGGCGGCGATGGCGCTGGGGGCGACGTTCAGCGCGCTGGAGGTGGTACCGCTGGTGCTGGTGGGCCGCGAGGTGTGGAGCCACATCCGGCTGTCACGGTTGCAGGGATGGATGCAGCAATACCGCTGGCCCATCCTGTTCTTCATCGGGGTGGCGTTCTGGAACCTGGTGGGAGCGGGCCTGTTCGGCTTCCTGATCAACCCGCCGATCGCCCTGTATTACATGCAGGGCCTGAACCTGACGCCGCTGCATGGGCACACGGCGCTGTTCGGGGTGTACGGGATGCTGGGCATCGCGCTGATGCTCTTCTCGCTGCGGATGATGCAGCCGGAGGCGAAGTGGAAGACGAAGCCGCTGGCGTGGGCGTTCTGGAGCATCAACGCGGGGCTGGTGCTGATGGTGGTGCTGTCGCTGCTGCCGATCGGGGTGTTGCAGACGAAGGCGGCGATCGAGCAGGGGACGTGGTGGGCGCGAAGCGCGGAGTTCCTGCAGACGCCGCTGATGGACACGCTGCGGTGGCTGAGGGTGCCCGGGGACGTGCTCTTCGCGGTGGGAGCGCTGCTGCTCGCGTGGTTCATCGTGGGGCTGAAGACGGGCTGGTCGCTGGAGAAGGCGGAAGCGCCGAGTCCGCAGTCCGAGCCCGAGCGGCTCGGAGCGGCGGCCCCGGCCCACGCGATCCTGCGCCGTCGCTGAGCGCCCCTTTCCTCCCCCTTCCCTCTCCCTCCGGGAGAGGGTCCAACCTGGTTCCTCACCGTGTATGCCCCCTCTCCCTCTGGGAGAGGGCTGGGGTGAGGGTCTGAACCGTTCACCCGCCCGCTCACCCGCCGCGAGGCGTGCCACACTCGGCACAGAAACGAGCCTTGGCGGCGAGCTCCGTACCGCACTGGGTGCAGTGAACCGCCTTGGCCACCAGGGGCTTGCCACACTCGGCGCAGAACTTCCCGCCCTTGGTGCGAGCGCGGCAGTGGGGGCAGGTCACGACGGAGTGCTGGGCCTTCATGTCCAGGCCCTCGACCTGGTCCACCTTGCGAGCCTTGTCCCAGGCCTGCTCCACGGACACCTTGGCCTGGATGTGCGCGGCCTCCTCCTGAATGTCCGGCGCGCACGCCTCACACAGGCCGCGAGACGCATTCCAACACGCCTCCGGACATACCCACTTGCCACAGCGGGTGCAGTGCTGGAAGTGCGTCTTGGCCTCGGTGACGGCCTCGGAGAAGGCGTCGTCCCAGGCGTTGCCACGCAGGGCATCCTTCACATGGTCGCCCGCGTAGGCGGCACGAGACACCGCACCGCCGAAGATGGAGCCCGCGGCGCGCAGGAAGCTGGCTGCCAGTCCCAGCTTGTTGGTGATGAAGGTCGACATGTGCCCGTTGCCGCACTTGTCGCAGTGGAACTCGAACTGGAAACCGCTGTCGTTCGAGCGGTCGGTGTAATTCCGGGTGAACTGAATCATCGCCATGGGCGTGGGCCTCCTCCTCGCACAGCTCGGCGCCAGCCACGGTAGCACTGTCCAGGGGGGGCTTGCCCTCGGAGACCCGATGGAGCTACCACCCGGCGCATCGGTTCCTTTCCTGAAGAGGGGGAGTTCATGAACAAGAAGGTCCTGGTGGGAGTGGGCATCGGCTGTGGCTCGCTGGTGCTGCTGGCGGTCATCGGCGTGGGGGTGGGGGCCTGGTGGCTGAAGCGGCAGGTGGGCGACTCCATGTCCTCCATGATGGAGGCGGGGCAGAAGATGCAGGCGATGGGGCAGGAGCTGGCGCAGCTCGAGCGGCAACATCCCTTCAAGGCGCCGCCCGAGGGCGAGGTGCTGGAGATCTCCGAGGCGCGCATGCTCGACTACCTCGGGGTGCGCGAGGCGGTGCTGCCGGCGTTCGCCGAGTTCGAGAAGCAGTCCCAGAGCTTCGAGGAGCAGCACAAGGACTCGAAGGAGGCGGACTTTGGCGCGGCGATGCAGGCCACCGGGATGATGACCGGGCTGCTCACCCAGGTGCACGGCTCCTACATCGAGGGCCTGAAGAAGCACCGCATGTCTCCGGGCGAGTACCTCGCCATCACCCAGACGCTCTACGCCTCGGAGATGACGGGCACGACGGAGCAGGAGCGGGAGGAGATGGCAGCGGCCCGCGACGAGGCGCTCCTGGAGGTGAGCGAGAAGCTGCAGGACGAGACGCTCGACGCCGAGCAGCGGGCCGAGCTCGAGGAGGAGATGCGGCAGCTCGTGTCCATGGGGGAGGAGGCGGCCCAGGCGCCTGCCCTGTCCGAGGCGTCGAAGGCCGCGGTCGCCGCCAACCTGAAGCTGTTGGAGAAGCACAAGGAGCGCATCGAGCGGGCGGGCAACGTCGGCCTGGACGCGGTGCTCCTCGGCGCGTTCGGCGGGGCCGAGGCTCCGGCCGGCGCGGCGCGGGACACACCCTGACGGGGGACCGGGGAAAAACACAACCCCATCGAAATCTTGTGGGAGCGCGGCGCGAGGGGGTTAGGATGAGGGCCATGGCCGAACAGTCCCCTCCCTATTGGGTCCTCATCTCGGTCCTGTTCAGCTCGCAGCCGTTGTCGCCCGGGTTGGCCATGACGCTGCACCAGGCGGCGTACGACCTCTACCGGCGTGGCGACTCGGTGCAGCCCGTGGCGGGAGACCTGCTGACCGGCAAGGTGCACAACCTGCGCAAGGACGTGCAGATGGGCGCCATCGCGGGCCCCGCCTTCGAGGCGGAGATCGAAACGGAGCGCGGTGCCGGCGTGGTGCGCTTCCTGCTCACCCGCCAGGGGTTGGAGATGATGGCGTCCGGCACGACGCCGGAGCCGCCCGCCCCTCCCCGCCCGCGCTACCTCAACTGAGCACGTCCGCCGGGCGGGCGGGCCTCAGTGCAACCGCACCTTCTCCCCGCGCTCCTTGCCCTGGGGCTTGGGCTCCTTCGGGGAATGGGGCCGCTTGCGCGTCACCATGCGGGCGATGCCGTAGTAGAGCTGATCCTCGGTGTACACCTTGCGCACGCGGGGCGTGCCGGGGACGTAGGCGGGACCGGGCCGCTCCAACCACTGCAGCACCCGAATCTCCCCCGAGTACGAGAACACCTTCAGCAGCTCCGGCGGGCAGTGCTTGAGGTAGCGGCGCACCAGGGGCTTCAACCGGCGGGAGAACTCCTTGCCCAGCACCGAGTGCCTGCGCCCCGCGTGCAGCGTGCCGTCGAAGCGCCGCGACATGTGGAAGAGCTCGTGCATCACCGTCTCGATGCGCCCCTGGGCCGTGGAGGAGCGGAAGAAGAGCGGGCGCAGGGTGATGCAGTAGAGCATCCGCCTGCCGCGGATGCGGATGATGGGCTTGCGGCGCCCGGTGCGGTCCGTGCTGCGCCCGCCCCGGAAGCACAGCGGCTTCACCGTGCCCCGGGAGGCCCGGCGGGCTTCGCCTGCGATCACCAGGATGCGGCTGGCTCTCACGTGGGAGAACTCGGGCATCTTCGCGGCGATGTCACGGATGAGGGCGCGGACGGCCTTGTTGAGGTTCGGGCGACGAGGGGCCACGGTGTAGTCAACAGTGTACCTGAAAACCCCTTGAGGCCAGACGGAACCCGACCCACCTTGGCGGGCATGCGTTCCGCCCCGCGTGCCATCGTCCACATCCTGACGCTCGCCGCCTGGGTCGCCGGGTGTGCCTCCACGCCACCCGCCGCGCCCGAGGGTGGCCCCGCCTCGCTCGAGGCCCAGGAGACCACCGTCGCCTCCCAGGGCCTCACCGAGGTGACACTCCGCTATGCCGGACAGCTCACCAGCCCCGGCCCCGCCGTGCTGGAGAAGGCCGACTACGAGCTCGTCTCCGAGGGGCAGGTGGTGGAGAAGGGCTCGGCGCCGCTGGGGGTGGCACTGGCCCCCGGGGCCCCCACGCCCTTCTCCTTCCAGGCCGGGGCCGCCTACGTCCGGGGCGAGGAGGACCTGCGGGCGATGAGCCAGCGGGGGGGAACGGTGCTCCTGGCGCTGCGCGGCGTGCTGACGGTGCGCTCGGGAGAGACCGTGCGCACGCTGCCCTTCGCCGCCTCAAGGCAGGTGCGCGTGCCGCGGCTGCCCGAGGTGCGCATCGAGAGCCTGGAGGGGGCGCGCTACTCGGAGGAGAAGGTGGACCTGCTGCTGCGCCTGGGGGTACGCAACCCCAACCCCTTCCCGCTGCGGCTGGATGGGCTCCGCTGGGCCATCACCGTGGGCGGCCGGAAGCTGGGCGAGGGGACACAGGGCAAGTACGACACCGTGGACGCGGCGGCCACCGGAGTGTATCCCGTGGAGCTGGCGGTGACGACGGAGACGTGGGGGCAGGACGTGCGGGCGCTCATCGCCAAGGGGACGCTGCCGTATGAGGTGGCGGGCGAGCTCACGGGCCCGCTGGTGCGCGTCCCCTACTCGCTGTCCGGAGACGTGAAGCTCAACGTGTCGCGGTAGTGCCCATCTATTTCCTCGGAGAAGACCCGGAGCTCTTCCCGCCCCCGGAGAAGGCGGACCGCAGCGGCCTGCTCGCGGTGGGGGGAGACTTGAGTCCCGAGCGCCTGCTGGCCGCGTACTCCCGGGGCATCTTCCCCTGGTACAACGAGGGCCAGCCCGTGCTCTGGCACTCGCCGGATCCGCGCTTCGTGCTGGAGCCGGACAAGCTGCACGTGGGCCGCTCCCTGCGCAAGACGCTCAAGGCCGGCGTCTATGACATCCGCTGGGACACCGCCTTCGAGGACGTCATCACCGAGTGCTCCCGCGTGCCGCGCCCCGGGCAGGACGGGACGTGGATAACGGACGAGATGCGCGAGGCCTATGTCACCCTGCACGAGCTGGGCTTCGCGCACTCGGTGGAGGCCTGGGCGGAGGGCGAGCTGAAGGGTGGCTTCTACGGCGTGTCCCTGGGGGCGGCCTTCTTCGGGGAGAGCATGTTCGCCCGGGCACCGGACGCCTCGAAGGTGGCCTTCGTCACCGCCGTGGAGCGCTTCCGCGAGTGGGGCCTGCACTTCATCGACTGTCAGGTGGAGACGGAGCACCTGGCGCGCTTCGGCGCCGAGCACTGGCCGAGGAAGCGCTACCTCCAGGCGCTCGCCGCGGCCCTGGAGGCCCCCACCCGCCGCGGGAAGTGGACGGGTACCTGAGCCGGCGGCTCACCCCGTCGCCTGGGCGGGGGCCGCGATGCCCTCCACGGGCAGCTCGAGGGTGAAGGTGGCCCCCTGCCCGGGGCCGTCGCTCGTGACGCCGAGCGAGCCTCCCATCTCCTCGGCCGTCAGCGCGCTGATGTGCAGCCCGAAGCCGTGCCCCTCCTTCTTCGTGGTGAAGCCCTGGGTGAAGAGGCGCTCGAGGTTCTCCGGGGAGATGCCCACCCCGTTGTCCCGCACGGAGATGCGCAGCCGCTCCCCCACCCGCTCCACGCGGATGCCCAGCTGCTTGTCCTCGCGCTGGCTGTCCAGCAGCGCGTGGCGCGCGTTGCTCACCAGGTTCACGAGGATTTGAAGCAGCTTGTGCCGGTCCACCACCACCGGCGGGAGCTCGGAGTACTCGCGCCGCAGCTGGATGCCCAGCCGCTCGAAGGACACCGCGTGCAGCCGCAGCGCGTCGTCGATGAGCTCCGGCATGGACACCTGCTCCAGCACCCCGGAGAAGCGGGCGTTCTTCTGCTGCATGCTCACCACGAGCTTGAGGTGGTCCACGCTGTCGCGCAGCCGCCGCATCTCCTCCAGCACCGCGTCCCGCTCCCGCGAGAGCTGCTCCGCGAGCGCCTGGAGGTAGGCCGGGAGCCGCTGGCCCCGGGGATCCGCGGTGAAGAAGGTGGCCAGGTCCGCCGCGTGCTCCCGCAGCAGCTCCGCGCTCTTCACCAGTCCGGCCACGCGCAGGCTCCCCATCCGCTCGGTCACGAGGTTCGCCGACACGTTCACGCTGTTGAGCGTGTTGCCCACGTTGTGCAGCACGCCGTTGGCGATCTCCGCCATGCCCGCCTGGCGCGACACGTCCAACAGACTGCGGTGCATCTCGCTCAGCCGCGCCTCGGCGTCCTTGCGCGCCGTGATGTCACGGCCGACGAAGAGCGCCCCCATCACGCGCTCGCCCTCCCCCAGCACGGGGCTGATGAGCGTCTCCAGCGTCACCCGCCGGCCCCCCAGCTGGTATTCCCCCTCCACCCGCGCGCGCTGCCCGGAGAGCGCCTGCTGGAACCGCTCCCGCATGTGCTCGCGCCGCTCCGGAGGAAACGCCTCGAGGATGGCCTGGTCCGACGGCCGCTCCTCCGGACGGAACTGGGGGAAGAACTTCCGCACCGCCTGATTGGCGATGATCAACCGGCCCTCCGTATCGAGCGCCACCACCATGTCATCCGTGCTCTCGATGAGGCTGGAGAGCTGCCACTCCCGCTTGCGCAACATCTCCAGGGTCCGCTCGAACGCCGAGTGGGACTCCTGGCGCGCCAGGACGTGGAGCGAGCTCAGCGCCCAGCCCCCCAGGAAGGAGCCGCCGGCCAGGATGCTCATCATCCGCGACATCTCGTCCGGGAAGAGCGGACGCGACAGGTCGAACCCCACCTGGAGGAGCGGTTGGAGCAGCAGGGCGTTGAGCCCGAAGAGCACGGTGAAGAGCAGTCCCAGCCGGACGCCCAGCAGATAGGCCGCCAGCGCCGGGAGCAGCATGTGCGCCGCGTGCGTGGCCGCCTGTTGCGTCCCCATGGACAGGGATGCGGCGATCATGCCCACCGACAGCAGGGAGCACAGGAGCAGTGAGGGGAGCCGGGGTGAGCGCGACCGGCGCGCCAGCACCAGCACGGCCACATAGCCCGCCACGACCCCGGGTCCCGCCACCAGCAAGAACGAGCGGAGCGGCGAGCGCAGACCGGAGACGCACATCTGCACCGCCAGCACCAGGTTGAGGACCGTGGCCCCCACCAGGACCCGGTAGCGGCCGAGCTCCGCCGGAGGCAACCGCCGCTGCTCCTCCGACAGAAGCCGATCCAACCCCCTCAGGAACCACGCTCGCGAATCCCAGCGCATCGCTGCCCCCAGCCCGTGCGCGCGGTGACCGGCCTCTCGCGTTACGGCCTGGGGGGAATGATGAACGCAGAACCACCCCCCGGGCAAAGAAGCCGGGGGGGTCGAAGTGTCACGCCGAGAACTCCCCCGTCCGGGACGGCGCGGCGGGCAACAGTACCCGGAAGGCGGTGCCCCGGCCCGGCGTGCTGTCCACGCTGATGTCTCCCCCCAGCCGCGTCACGATTCCGTGACAGATGGACAGACCGAGCCCCGTGCCCGTCCCCACCGGCTTCGTCGTGAAGAAGGGCTCGAAGAGGCGGCCCAGGTTCTCCGGAGCAATCCCGCAGCCATTGTCACGCACCTCCACCTCCACCCGGCCGTCCGCGATCCGCCGCAGGCCCAGGTGGAGGGAGGGCTCGGGGCGGCCCGCCAGCGCATGGGTGGCGTTGATGATGAGGTTGAGGAACACCTGCCCCAGGCTGTGATCGCTCCCCAGCACGAGCGGCACCGCCTGGAAGTCGCGGACCACGCGGATGCCCGGACGCAGCGCCTCGCCCGCCATGGAGAGGGAGAGCTCCAACACCGCGCGCACGTCCACCGGCTCGCGCGGCGGCTCGTCCATCCGGGCGAAGAGCCGCACGTCCTGGACGATGCGCGCGATGCGCTCGGCACCGAGCACCGCGTCCTGGCAGGAGTCGCGCAGCTCCTCCCTCATCTCCTCGCCCTCGTCCTTGCACGGCAGGGCCGAGAGCCCCCGATGCACGTGGCGCAGGTTGGACAGCACGTAGCTCAAGGGATTGTTGACCTCGTGGGCGAGCCCCGCCGACATCCTCCCCAGCGCCTCCAGCTTCTGCGCGTGCAGCAGCCGCGCGTTGGCCTCCTCCAGCGCCCGCGTCCGCTCCGCCACGGCCCGCTCCAGGTCCTCCATCCGCTGGTGACTGGCGCGCAGCAGCTCCCACTTCTCGCAGAGCGCGTGCGCCATCTGCCGCACCTCCATGTTGTCGAAGGGCTTGCGCAGGATGAGCAACCGCTCGTTGGCGCCCAGCTTCCTGGCCAGGTCCTCCCACGAGTAGTCGGAGTGGGCCGAGCACAGCACCACCTGCAGGTCCGCCTCCTCGCGCCACATGCGCAGCGTGGCCTCCACCCCGTCGATGCCCGGAGGCATCCGGATGTCCACGAAGGCCATGGCATACGGGCGCCCCTCGCCCATCGCGGCCCGCACGCGCCGCACGCCCTCCTCCCCGTTCGTCGCCGAGTCCACCTCGAAGGAGGAGACCCGCACGCGCCCCGGGACGGACCCGAAGATCATGGACTCCATCGCATCCAGCTCCTCGAGGTCCTCGTGCTGGGCGAGGATCTTCCGGAAGTCCTGGTGGATGGAGGGGTTGTCGTCGACGACGAGGATGCGCCGTCCATCCCTCGTGACCGTGTTCATTCCATGGCCTCCCTGCGTCCCTGCTCGCGCAGGGGCAACTCGATGATGAAGGTGGCGCCCTGACCGGGTCCGGCGCTCTCGCAGCTGAGCCGCCCCCCCAGCTCCTCGGCCGCCAGCGCACTGGCGTGCAGCCCGAAGCCGTGCCCACCCTTCTTCGTGGTGAAACCATGCGCGAAGAGCCGCGAGAGGTGCTCCGGGGAGATGCCCACCCCGTTGTCGCCCACCTCGATGCGCAGCAACCGCGCCGCCCCGTCCCGCCGCACGCGGATGGACAGCTGCTTGTCCCTGCGCCCGCTCTCCATCAGCGCATGACGCGCGTTGCCCAGCAGGTTCACGAGGATTTGAAGCAGCTTGTGCCGGTCCACCAGCACCTCGGGGAGCTCGGCGTACTCGCGGTGGACGCGGATGCCCAGCTGCTCGAAGGAGGTCGCATGCAGGCGCAGCGCGTCGTCGATGAGCTCCGGCACCGGCACCTGCTCCACCACGCCGCCAAAGCGCGCGTTCTCCTGCTGCATGCCCACCACGGCCTTGATGTGCTCCACGTTGCGCGCCAGCCCCTGCATCTCCGCCAGCAGCCGCTCGTGCTCCTTCACCAGGTGGTGCGAGACCGTGGAGAGGTACTCCGGAAGCTTGCGCCCCCGCTCGTCCTCCAGCAGGAAGGCAGGCAGCCGCGCCTCGTTCTCGCGCAGCAGCTCCACCGCGCGTACCAGCTGGGGCGCCCGCGAACCGCGGAGGCCGTCCATGACGAGCGTGGCCGCGACGTTGACGCTGTTGAGCGTGTTGCCCACGTTGTGCAACACGCCGGTGGCCACCTCCGCCATGCCCGCCCGGCGTGACATGTCCACCAGGTTGCGGTGCAGCTCGTCCAGCCGCGACTCGGCCGCCTTGCGCGCGGTGACGTCCCGCCCGAACAAGGTCACTCCCCTGGGCCGCCCGTCCTCGCCCTGGATGGGGTGGAGGGAGATGTCCAACGTGATGGGGCGGCCCTCCTGCCGGAAGGGTATCTCGTAACGCACGGGCTGTCCCCCGAGCACCCGGGCCAGGCTCGCGCGCCACGTGGCCCGCACCTCCTCCGAGGACTCCTGGTCCAGCGCATCCCCCGGATTCACGTCCCGCCCGAACGCCAGGCGGAACATCCGCCTCGCCGCCGCATTGGCGGTGACGATGTTCCCTTGTAGGTCCAGCGAGCACACCGGCTCATCCGTGCTCTCCAGGAGGCTGCTCAGCGTGCGCTCGCTCTCGCGCACCGTGGAGATGGCCTCGTCGCGCGCGAAGCAGAACAGCGCGCTCACCCCCCAGCCGAGCAGCAGGATGAGGGCATCCATCATCCCCGCGGCCCACAGCCGGGGCTGGGCGAAGAGCGGCTCCAGGGTGCCGAACCCCGACAGGCTGAGCGGGAGGAGGACGCTCGCGTTGAGGCAGAAGAACCCCGTGACGATGAGCCCCGGCCGCACCCCCATCAGGTAGACCGACAGGCACAGGATGAGCATGGCCGTCGCGTGCGAGGCCATGGCGGGATGGGGCATCGCGAAGGTGGCGCCGATGTAGCCGGCCACGAACAGACCACACAGCATCCTCGCCGCCGGCTGGTGGGAGCGCCCCCGGCGCACGGCCACCAGCACCAGCCCGAAGAACACCGCCATCACCAGCCCGAGCAGGAAGCGCGGGAGGCTGACCTCCTGGAAGAACGACGCCGAGAGCGCCATCACCAGGTTGAGCACCACCTGGCAGAGCGTGCCCCCCACCAGCACGCGGTAGCGGCTGAGCTCGTCCGGTGGCAGCCGGCGTTGGCTCTCCGTCAAGAACGCGTCCAGCCGCCCGAGCAACCACGCACGAGGCCCTTGGCTCATTGACGAGAGAGTCCTTTGGCTCTGCATCTCGGATGGTCGATCCGCGAGTGTCCATTAGAGGACCCTCTTTATATCGCACACGAGCAGCCCCCGTGACAAAAGCCACGAGCCCGCCAGGAGCCCGTGGCCTGCCTGAGTCCGCTCGCGCCCACGCCCCGTCAGCGGTGTGGGCCGCCTGCTCGCCTACATCACCGGAGGCAGGGACTCCTGGTGCTCGGCCATGCGCAGCAGCTCACGGTTGCGCCAGCTGTCGATCGCCTGCTGCATGTCGTCACGCATGGAGACCAGGTCGTCGCGGTTCGCCAGGGACTCCACCTTGGGGAACAGCGCGCTCTCCTCATGGCCCACGTGCTCGGTCACCATCCGCTCCAGGCGCGAGCACAGCTCCATCAACCTCGGGTCGTTCTGCTTGACCTGGAGGATCTCCGACACGAGCCGCTTCACCTCGGCATGGTCCTGGAAGGACTCGTCGATGATGCCGTCCACGCCCTGCTCCCGGGCGAAGGGATAGAACAACTGCTCCTCCAGCGCCGCGTGGATGGTGAGGGCCTCGGCCACCTTGCCCAGCAAGGAGATGCGCTCGTCCTCATCGCTGACCTTGATGCGCCGGAACAGCTCGTCGACTTCCCGGTGCTGCTGCTTCAGTAGTTCGATCGCGCTCACGGTTTTGGCTCCTTGGGGTCCTTCCCCCCCGCCGGACTTCGTCCCCTGCCACACACTCCGCATGCTGGAGACGGGGGACAATCGGCGGGGAGACCCGAGCCTTCACACCTGCCCGTCAGGAGGGCGGCCGTGTCAGTCGCGCGGCACCTGACGGAAGACGGCCAGGGAGCGGCCGGTCAGCTCGAAGGGGCCGGCGGGTACCGGCTCCTCGGGGCCCCGCTTGTCATCCGCGGTGTAGAACTCGATGACCCACCGGGAGTCCTCGGCTGGAGGAGGCACGGTGAAGCGCACGGGCTCGTGGTGGGCGTTGAGCAGCACCAGCAGTGCGTCACCGATGATGCGCTGGCCGCGCTCGTCGGGCGTGGGGATGGCGTCACCGCCCAGGAGGAACGCGAGGGAGCGGACGAAGGGCTTCTCCCAGTCGCCCTGGTCCATCTCCGTGCCATCCGGACGGAACCATGTCAGGTCCTTGTACTCGGAATCCCAGATGTGTTTGCCCTGGAAGAAGCGGCGGCGCTGAAGCACGGGCTGGCGGTGGCGGAACTGGATGAGACGGGAGGTGAACTCCAGCAGGGCCTCGCGGCGCTCGTCGAGGTTCCAGTCCACCCAGGAAATCTCATTGTCCTGGCAGTAGGCGTTGTTGTTGCCGCCCTGGGTGCGCCCCATCTCGTCGCCGGCCACCAGCATGGGCACGCCCTGGGAGAGGCAGAGCGAGGCGAGCAGGTTGCGCTTCTGGCGCTCGCGCAGGGCGATGATGCCGGGGTCGTCCGTCTCGCCCTCCACGCCGCAGTTCCACGCCTGGTTGTCGTCCGCGCCGTCGCGGTTGTGCTCGCCGTTGGCCTCGTTGTGCTTGTGGCTGTAGGTGACGAGGTCGTGCAGGGTGAAGCCGTCGTGGGCGGTGACGAAGTTGATGCTGGCCTGCGGGCGGCGCCTCGCCTCCTGGTAGAGGTCCGAGGAGCCCGCGAGGCGGTGGCCCACCTCGCCCGCGAGGTTCTCGTCGCCCTTCCAGTAGCGGCGCAGCGCATCGCGGTACTTGCCGTTCCACTCGCGCCAGGGCGCGGGGAAGCCGCCCACCTGGTAGCCGCCGAGCCCCACGTCCCACGGCTCGGCGATGAGCTTCACCCGGCCGAGCACCGGATCCTGGTTGATGATCTGGAAGATGGGGGCGTGGGGGGAGAACTCGCCCTTGCCCACGCGGCCGAGCACGGTGGCCAGGTCGAAGCGGAACCCGTCCACGTGCATCTCCTCCACCCAGTAGCGCAGGGAGTCGACGATGAGGCGCGCCGCCTGGGGGTTGGAGGCATTGAGGCTGTTGCCGCACCCGGTGAAGTCCAGGTAGTAGCGCGCGTCCGGCATCAGCCAGTAATAGGAGGCGTTGTCGATGCCCTTGAGCGACAGCGTGGGCCCCAGGTGGTTGCCCTCGCAGGAGTGGTTGTAGACGACGTCGAGGAGGACCTCGATGCCCGCCGAGTGCAGCGCCTTGACCATCGCCTTGAACTCGTTGACGACGGCGCCGGGAGTCTGGCGGCTGGCGTAGCGCTGCTCGGGGGCGAAGTAGCAGAGGGTGTTGTAGCCCCAGTAGTTGGAGAGCCCCTTCTCCCCGAGGAAGGAGTCATCGGCGAAGGCGTGCACCGGCAGCAGCTCCACCGCGGTGACGCCCAGCTTGAGCAGGTGCTCGATGACGGCCGGGTGGGCCAGGCCCGCGTAGGTGCCCCGCTGGTGCTCGGGCACCTTCGGGTGGCGCATGGTGAGGCCCTTCACGTGGGCCTCGTAGATGACCGTCTTGCGCCAGGGCACGTCCGGACGGCGCTCGTTGCCCCAGTCGAAGTAGTCGCCCACCACCACGCCCTTGGGGATGCCCGCGGCGCTGTCCCGCTCGTCGCGCATCAGGTCCTGCTGCGCGTGCCCGAGCGGGTAGCCGAAGACGGGCTGGGACCAGTCCACCTCGCCATGGAGCGCCTTGGCGTACGGGTCCACCAGCAGCTTGTGGGGGTTGCAGCGCAGCCCCTTCTGCGGCTCGTAGGGACCGTGGACGCGCAGACCATAGAGCGTGCCCGACTCCAGTCCCGGCACGTAGCCGTGCCAGACGCAGTCGGTGACTCCTGGTAGATCGAACCGCTCCACCTCCTTCGAGGGATCTCTCGGATCGAAGAGGCACACCTCGACACGGGTGGCAGCCTGGGAGAAGACCGCGAAGTTCACTCCCGTCCCGTCAAAGGTGGCGCCTCGCGGGTACGGCTTGCCCGGCCATACTTCCCTGGTCATAGACGTCGGAATCCTTTCCAACACAGTGCTCGGGGGAATCTGTGCGTGGAGGTCACGCTATTCAAGGACAGTAAGCTTCGTCCGACCCGGGACAGACGGAGTGTCCAGCAGCCAGCGGCCACGGCGCCCCACCGTACGGTTCCGCACGCTCAGGACCGGGGGCCACTCGAAGATCCGCCACCCTCGCATCCAAGGTGCGCGCCGCCTTTCAAGGGAACGGGAGAACGCACATGAAGCGGATGATTCAAGGTTTCCTCGTCGCGGGTACGCTGGTCCTCGGCAGCTCGGCGCTCGCACAGCAGGGAGCCAAGGCCCCGGGCAAGGGTGGGACGGCCGAGTACCGTGGATTCGTCGTGCCCACCGATCAGAAGGCCCTGCTCGAGCGGCTGCACTACACCAACCAACTGGAGATCAAGCTGGGCCAGCTTGCCCAGCAGAACTCCACCAACCCGGACGTGAAGGCCTTCGGCGAGACCATGGTGCGCGAGCACACCGACGCCGACCAGAAGCTGATGTCCTTCGCCCAGAGCCAGGGCATCAAGCTGGCGGACATGCCCAAGCCGATGAACGACATGGAGAAGAAGGCCATGGCGGCCGACAAGGCCGTCACGGAGGAGCTCCAGGCGCTCAAGGGCGCGCCGTTCGACTCCTGTTACATCGCCAACCAGGTGGGCGACCATGACGCCACGCTCGGCAAGCTGCTGGCCGGCCGTCAGGCGATCAGCGGCAACGCGCAGCTCACCTCGCTGATGGATGACCTGACGCAGCACGTGGCGCAGCACCGGCAGCAGGCCTACTCGGTGCTCGGCAAGCTGAACCCGCAGGCGACGGGCGTCGGCGGCGCGGGCAGCGGCACGCTGCCGGGGAGCGAGTCGGGCACGGGCGGCCACATGGGCACGCACCCGGGCACGGGCAGCACCCCGGGCACGATGGGCGGCAGCACCGGTGGCACCACGGGCACCAGCCCCCAGCCGAGGAAGTAGCGAAGGTCCCTGACCGGGCACTGGCGCGAGGGAGAAGCACACCCGCGCGCCGGTGCACGGCGGTGGTGTCAGCCCGCCGAGGGGGATGGCCGCAGGTGGCTGTAGGCGATGTCGGCCAGCTCGTCGAAGGTGGGCGTGCGCCAGGGCAGGGAGCGACCCACGCGGCGCTCCTCGGCCCAGGCCATGAAGGTCTCCAGCTGCTCCGGACTGGGCGAGACGCGCGGGCGCGCGCGCTTGGCCAGCGAGAGCGCCTCCAGCGGCGCATGACCGAGGTCCACGAGCACGCAGAGGGCCAGCAGCGCGCTGCGGCCGATGCCGTGCTCGCAGTGGATGTAGACCTTGCGTCCCTGGCTCAGGTGGTCGTGTACCCAGCGCACGCCCTGGTCGAGCATGTGGCGGCTGATGGCGCACAGATCCTCGGTGGGCAGGTGCAGCAGGGTGATGCCGTGCTGGCGCAGGACGCACTCGTCGTCACACGCCTCGCGGCGCACGTCGACGATGTGACGGATGGAGAGACTCCGGGCCAGGTGCTCCGCGGCGTCGAGGGGGAAACGCCCCCCCACGGCCAGCTCGGGTGTCACCCAGTCCAGATTCAACGTCCAGGAGTGTCGAATCACCGCGCCCCCTCCCCCCTCCACGTTGGCCGCGAGGCCCCTGTGCGCCGCCGATGCCCGAAGCTAGGCACCCGACCCCGCCAGACACCCCCTCCCCGCGAGGCACCCTCCGGATGCCTGCCTGGAGGTCATATGAGCACCTTTCCCCGGTGCGCTCCGGGTGGTAGTGGAACATGGAGAACTTCTCCCCATGGGCATCACCGGCGGCACAGCTCGGCGCGATCTCCAGAGCGCCCGATGGACGGTCCTGATGGGCGCGGCCTGCGCCTTCCTCCTGGCCGTGCTGGCCGGAGTGTGTCCGGGGGGTGAGGACGCGGGTACGGACACGGGGGTCCGGTGGACCTCGGTCACGCGGCAACCCGCGCCGATGGGCTCGGTCTCGGCCGCTCGCCCCGGGTCCCCGGAGCAACGGGCTGCCATCCAGGATCCGTCGTTCCACGGCCGGCTGGAGCTGTCCCGGCCCGCCCACAAGCCCACCCCTCATCCCAAGAGAGCCGATCGCCACGACCTCGCGGCGCGGCTGGAGGCATGGCTGCCGGTGCAGGCGAGGACGCACCTCTGGCGCACGAAGCCCGTGTACCAGGACCGGCTCGCGGATCGGCCGGTGGTCGCCAACTGCCCCGCGCAAGGACCTCCGCGGACCGCGTGACGTTCCGGTTCCAGAGGTAGAGACGCGCGCCGGCCCCAGGTGGGGTGTGAGCGTGCCGTCCCCGATGTCCAACGAGATTTCCCAACGGGTGATTTGGCGATGCACGGTGCTCACGATTTCCTCAAGGCCCTGACGATGGTCCTCGGCGTCGCGGCGGTGACGTCGGTCCTCTTCCAGCGGCTGCGTCAACCCGTGGTGCTCGGGTACATCCTGGCGGGGCTCATCATCGGCCCCCACGTGCCCATTCCGCTCGTCGCGGATGCCACCATCGTCCAGACCCTGTCGGAGCTGGGCGTCATCCTGCTCATGTTCTCGCTCGGGCTGGAGTTCAGCCTGCGCAAGCTGTTCCAGGTCGGCCCGACGGCGGGGCTCACGGCCGTCATCCAGTGCAGCCTGATGATCTGGCTCGGCTTCGTCGTGGGCCGGGCCTTCGGCTGGACGTCGCGCGAGAGCATCTTCACCGGGGCCATCATCGCCATCTCCAGTACGACCATCATCGCCAAGGCCTTCGATGAGCAGGGCATCCATGGCAAGCTGCGCGAGCTGGTGGTCGGCGTCCTCATCGTCGAGGATCTCATCGCCATCCTGCTGATGGCGGCGCTCACGGCGATCTCCACCGGCGCGGGGCTATCGGCGGGGCAGCTGACCCTCACCGTGGGACGGCTGGCCCTGTTCCTGGTGGGGCTCGTCGCCGTGGGCCTGCTGCTCATCCCGCGCACGGTCCGTGCCGTGCATCGCCTGAACCGCCCGGAGACGCTGCTGGTGGCGAGCATCGGCATCTGCTTCGCCATCGCGCTGCTGGCGCAGGAGTTCGGCTACTCGGTGGCACTGGGCGCGTTCCTCGCGGGCACCCTCGTCGCCGAGTCCGGGAAGGAGAAGGACGTCGAGCACCTGGTGCAACCGGTGCGCGACGTCTTCGCGGCCATCTTCTTCGTCTCGGTGGGGATGCTCATCGATCCGGGGCTCATCGCCCAGCACTGGGCGGCCGTGGTCGTACTGACGCTGGTGGTCATCGTCGGCAAGCTCGTGGGCGTCGGCCTGGGCGTGTTCCTCACCGGCAGCGGGACGCGCACGGCGATCCAGTCGGGCATGAGCCTGGCGCAGATCGGCGAGTTCTCCTTCATCATCGCCGGCCTGGGCCTGTCGCTGAACGCCACGGGGTCCTTCCTCTACCCCGTGGCCGTGGCCGTGTCCGCCATCACCACGCTGACCACGCCGTTCCTCATCCGGGCCTCGGGACCGGTCGCCAACTACGTGGACCGCAAGCTGCCCGGGCCGCTCCAGACGTTCGCCGTGCTCTATGGAACGTGGGTGGAGAACCTCCGCACCGCGCCCCCGCGGCAGACCGTGGGCGCGAAGATCCGCCGCACCATCCGCCTGCTGCTGCTCGACGCGGCGCTGCTCACCGCGCTCGTCATCGGGACGTCCGTCACCCTGGGGAGGATCTCCACGGCCATCGAGAACACGGTGGGATTGAGCGCCTCGGTGGCGCGCCTGCTCGGCATCGGGCTGGCGGTCGTCCTGGCGATTCCCTTCTGCGTGGGCATCATCCGGCTGGCCCGCCAACTGGGTGTGCTGCTCGCGGAGACGGCCCTCCCCGCCGCCACGGCGGTGAAGGGCAGGCTGGACCTGGCCGCCGCCCCGCGCCGCGTGCTCGTGGTGACGCTCCAGCTGGCGAGCATCCTCATCGTGGGAGCCCCCGTCGTGGCCCTCACGCAGCCCTTCCTCCCCGGCGTCCAGGGCGCGGTCGCGCTGCTGCTGCTGTTGGTGGTGTTCGGCGTGGGGTTCTGGCGCAGCGCCAGGAATCTCCAGGGACACGTCCGGGCGGGCTCCCAGGTCATCGTCGAGGCGCTCGCGGCCCAGTCTCGTGGGGGGAGCACGAAGGCGCAGGACGAGAGCCTGGAGGCGCTCCACCCGGTACTGCCCGGGCTGGGCGAGCCGACCCCCATCCGGCTCGTGGCCTCCAGCCCGGCCGTGGGGCGGACGCTCGCGGAGCTGAACCTGCGAGGGATGACGGGAGCCACGGTGCTCGCCATCAAGCGCGGCGAGGGGGACGTGGTCGTTCCCACCGCGCACGAGCAGCTGCGTGAGGGAGACATCCTCGCGCTCGCGGGCACGCATGACGCCATCGATGCGGCCCGGAGCGTGCTCGATGGAAGCGGAGCGCAGCCCGAGCAGGCGGTGCCCTGATGAAGGTTCTTGGGTTGCGCATGCTCCCTCTCCCTCTGGGAGAGGGCGGGGGGTGAGGGTCGTCGCCCGGGTCGTTCACGGTGCGGAGGAAAGACCCTCACCCTAGCCCTCTCCCAGAGGGAGAGGGGACATCCACGGGAACGACTCAGGGCCCGGAGTCGCCGGACCTGCCCGCGTCGGGAGGCTCCGGCCTCTGCACGGTCACACGGTCCTCCAGCGGTACGCGTCCCACGGACTGACGGAACAGCTCCCACAGCGCCCGGCGATGCCCCTCCGGGGTGGTGCTGCCCGCCAGCACCGCGCCGGCCCCGTGATAGCTCACGGTGAGACCGGAGCCCTTCAGCGCGCCCGTCAGTGCCGCGAGCTGCGCCTGCAGGACGGGCAGCTCGAAGGTGAGATCCAGCTCGCGCGCCAGATACGCGTCCGTCTTCAGCAGCGCGAGCAGGGCCTCGCGGCAGCGCGCGTCCTTCACAAGGGCTGTCAGGGAGCGCTCGGCGCCCTCGGTGGCCTTCAGCCCCGGACAGGCCTTGCGAGCCGCGGCGAGTGGCTCCGCGGAGGGCTCGCGCTCGGGAGGCTTGCCCGGTGCGCCCACCACCAGCCGCCACACGGCGAACTTCCCCTCCGCGTACAGCAGCAGCAACGTGCGCCCCGGCTTCAGCCCGGTGAGCAGCAGCTCGTTGCTCCCCTGGAGCACCTCCGCGGTGACGATGGACGGGTCCTCCACCTCCACCCAATCCACCGCGCTCAGCTTGTGGAAGCGCTCCTTGCCCGGCTCCAGCGGAACCAGGAGGTCCACGGGCCAGGCCAAGGCACGCGGGGCGGACAGTGTCAGCAGGAAGACGGAAAGGGGGGCGAGCAGGCGGAAGAGCCCCCGCCGGGGGAAGCGGGAGCGGCTCACTGTTGGACGCACACGCACCTCGATTCTCTCGGAAAGTGTGCGTGTCCTCTTAGCACGGGGTATGTAGAGAAGCCGTATGCCTCCTACCTGGGCCCTCTGGATCGCCTGCCTGGCCCTCGTCTTCACCCGAGGATTCATCGCCGCCGCCGAATCGGCCCTCTATGGGACCTCGGACCTGAGCGCCCAGGAGCTGGCGAAGGCCTCCCCGGTCTCTGGTGGCCGGGTGCTGCGCCACAAGACGGAGCGGGAACCCACCGCCACCGCGTTGCGCGTGGGCATGGTGCTCAGCGGCTTCCTGGCCGCCGCTATCGGCGCCTTCGTGCCGCCGCAGTTGCTCGACTTCACCCGTCTGGGTGAGGCGCCCTGGCTGGACGTGGCCACCGTGCTGGCCGGCTCCCTGCTGGTGGGCCTGCTGGCCACGCTCGTCGAGGTGACGATGCGCGGCCTGGCCAACGCCGGTCCCGAGCGCTGGGCCCTGCGCCTGTCGTGGTTGGTGTCGCTGCTCGTGCTGCTCTTCTACCCGCCCATGCGCCTGCTCATGGGGCCCATCAACCTGGTGGCGCGCGGCTTCGGCCGCACCCTGCGCTTCGAGCCCCCGCCGCCGCCGCTCGAGGAGTTGGAGAAGCTGCTCGCCGCCCAGGCGGCCAAGGAGGAGGTGGATCAGAGTGCTCCGCAGCTCATCCGCTCCATCTTCGAGCTGTCGGACAAGCGCTGCCGGGACGTGATGGTGCCGCGCACGGAGGTGGTGTGCGTGGACATCTCCACCCCGCCCGAGGAGGTGTTGCGCCTGCTGGCGGAAGAGAACCACTCGCGCATCCCCGTCTACCGGGACGACGTGGACCACATCCTCGGCGTGCTCCACGCTCGAGACCTCATCCCGCTGCTGCAGCACCCCGAGCTCATCGTGCTGCAGGACACCATCCGCCCCGCGCACTTCGTCCCGTGGCTCAAGCCCATCGGGGACCTGCTGCGCGAGATGCAGCGCAAGAAGATCCACATGGCCATCGTGGTGGACGAATACGGCGGCTTCATGGGGATCGTGACGTTGGAGGACATCCTCCGGGAGATCGTCGGCGACATCGGCGACGAGTTCGAGGTGGAGGAGAAGCAGGTGGAGAAGCAGGCCGACGGGAGCTTCCTGGTGGACGCGGCCCTGGAGGTGGATCAGTTCACCCAGGCCTTCGGCTTCCCGTTACCGGAGGGCGACTTCGACACGCTGGGCGGCTTCCTGTCCTCGCTGGCGGGCCACCTGCCGGACGTGGGCGAGCGCTTCACCTTCAACGGCTGGGCCTTCACCGTCCACGCCAAGGAAGGGGCGCGCATCGACCGCGTGCGGATGACCAAGCTCAAGACGCCCACCAAGGAGCCCACGCCGCCCAAGGAGACCCCGAGCAAGGACTCCGTGGGACAGGAGCTCAAGGTCTGAGCTAGCGGCGGCGGCCGCGCAGCCGCTCCAGCTCCGCGAGGGCCTCGGCCAGCTTGCGCTCGGACTCCTCGCGACGGTGGGTTTCCTCGAGGCGCAGCCGAGCCTCCTGGACGAGCCGCTGCTCCAGCTCGGCACGCATTTGAGCCTCCTCGGTGCGGTGAGCCTCCGCCTCCCCCACCATCCGTTCGAGCGTGGAGATCATCTCGTCCGCCTCCGGCAGCGCGGCCCGGCCGAGATAGAAGCGCAACCGCTCGCCCTCGAGCTGCAGCTCCAGGCCAAGCACCTCGGACGTGTAGAACCCGTGCTGCGGCACGATGGGCTGGTAGACGCGCCGTCCCTCCCCGGCCAGCCGCCAGCCGGTCAGCTTCAGCCGCCCCCGGTCGAAGAGGAAGTACTCGCGGATGCCGAGCCGGGCGAAGCGCTCCACGTTCCGCTCCAGGTCCTTGCGCCGCTCACCCGCGACATGGATTTCCAGGGCCAGGTCGAGCCCCTTGCCCTCGGCGCTCACCACCCAGCGCATGCGTGAATGGGGCTCCACGTCCATCACGGCGATGACATCGGGAGCGAACATGCGCTCGCCCGGGTAGTACACGGGCAGCTCACATCCCAGGTACACCTTGCGTCCGATGCGGGAGAAGAAGCCTCCCAGCACCTCGCGAACACGCACCTTGGCTTCGAAGTGCGGATCTCCTTCAGGAGGATTCGCCTCGGAGACCGGAAACTCGAACGGCAGGCTGTCGACGATGCGGGCGCGCTCCTCGGGAGTGAGCCGCTCCCAGACTTCCTGGGGAGGCGCACGCGGATCGTCCGGATCGAAGCGATAGGAGTCAGCGCTCATGGTGCTGGTAGACACACTAAGTCCCTCCAGGAAGGTGACCAAGTGGGGCCGGCGAACAAGCGTCGAGCAGACGGCGTCCAGCCAGCCACCTGCCTCCCACCCCACCTTGAACATGGGGACATGAGACGTGACTTCATGGGTCAGGTCAAGCCGTCCGACACCCGGTGCCGCGCCTCAGCGCCTCACTCCGGCGCGAGCACCATGGGCCGGAAGTACTGGAGCCGCAGGGTCCGCTCCGCGCGGAAGGGCAGCAGGCGCACCGTCTCTCCGCCAAAATCGAGCGCCACGCCGCCGCCCACCTCCACCCGCCATGTGCGCGGAGGAACCTCGGCCCCTCCCGGCTCGGACTGCAGCGGGAAGGACACCGTCAGGGCGCGGCGCTCATCCGAGGCCAGGCGCAGGCTCACCCCGCGCGTGCCCACCGCGTAGCGCCTGCCATCCATGCGCAGCTCGAAGTCCACCCCCGTCACCTCTGCGTCCCAGAAGGTGGGGTTCTCCACCTCCAGGCGCAGGGTGAGCTCGCCAGGGCCCTTCGGGGAGAAGGAGAGGCCCACGTCCTCCACCTTCACCGCCTCGTCCAGGGCATGCGGGCGCAGCGTCACCCCGGCGCACCCGGAGAGCCACGGCAGCAGGAGCAGCGGCAGGAGCCAGCGCATCAGCCCCCCAGGAGCGGCTTGAGCGCATCCACCGAGAGCGGCCACCCGGTGCGGCGCGACAGCACCTCCAGGGCGCGGATGAACTCCGCCGCGGATTGGAATCGGCGCGCCTTGTCCGCGAAGAGGGCCTTGCGCACCACCTGCACCGCGTAGTCCGGCAGCTCTGGCTGCACGCCGGACAGCAGCGGCGCACGGGCATCGCGCACCCGGTGCATCAGCTCCGCCTCGCCATCCCCGGTGAACAGGCGCCGGTTGGACAGCAGCTCCCAGAGGATGACGCCCACCGAGTACAGGTCGCTGCGCGTGTCCACGGGCTGGCCCAGCACCTGCTCCGGGCTCATGTACGACACCGTGCCGCGCAGCGCCCCCGTGTCCCCGCGCATCACCCCTTCCACGTCCGCCACGCCGAAGTCGGTGAGCTTCACATCCCCCGCCACGCTCAGCAGGATGTTGGCGGGGTTGACGTCGCGGTGGACGATGGTGGCACCGCCCTCGCCCGCCTTCGCGCGGTGGATGTAGTCCAGCGCCTTGAGGACGCACCAGGCGATGTAGCAGGCCGCCGCCGGAGGCATCGCGGCCCCGGCCTTCATCAGCAGCTCCTGCATGAAGCCCAGCGTCCGGCCCGCCACCAGCTCCTGCACCATCAGGTAGTCCGGCCCGGCCTTGAAGAGGCGGAAGGTGCGGACGATGTGCGGGTGGCGCAGGCGTACGGTGAGCTTCGCCTCGTCGACGAAGGCCTTCACGTACGCGCCATCGTTGCGGTACGTGGGCAGCAGCCGCTTGAGCACCACCTCTTCCGGCTCCCCGGGCGAGCGCTGCGTGGTGGGCCTGGCTCGCACCTGGAACACCTCGGCCATCCCGCCTACCGCGAGACGGCCGATGACCTCATAACCTCCCAGGTCCGCTGCTTGATGCGACACGATCCGAGCCTACTCCGCTTTTCGTTGGAGCCACACTATTCCGTCAGCAGGGAGGCGAAGAGGCGCTCGTATTTCCGAGCGGAAGCGGCCCAGGAGAAGTCGCGGCCCATGCCCCTGCGCCGGAAGGCCAGCAGCCGCTCCGGCTCGGCGTAGAGGGCCTGGGCGCGGCGCAGCGCCGCCAGCAGCGCCGCCGGGTGGAAGGCCTCGAAGAGGATGCCATCCCCGTCCATGCCCCCGTCCACCGTGTCCACGAGTCCGCCCGTGGCCCGGACGATGGGCACGGTGCCATAGCGCAGCGAGTACATCTGGTTGAGGCCGCACGGCTCGTAGCGGCTGGGCATGATGAAGAAGTCCGACCCCGCCTCCACCAGGTGGGACAGCGCCGGGTCGAAGCCGATGTACGTCCCCACCTGCTCGGGGAACTGGTGCTGGAGGGCGCGCAGCCCATCCTCGAAGCGGGCCTCGCCGCTGCCCACCGCGACGAAGCGGATGTCGGACTGGAGGGCCTGGGGCATCACCTCCAGCAGCAGGTCCACCCCCTTCTGCCAGGCCAGCCGCGAGACGATGCCGAACACCGGGGCCTGGGTGTCCTCCCGCAGCCCGGCGCGGCGCAGCAGCGCGCGCCGGCAGACGGCCTTGCCGCTCAGGTCATTGGCCCCGTAGCGGGTGGGGAGGTACGTGTCCGTCTCCGGGTTCCACTCGTGCACGTCGATGCCGTTGATGATGCCGGTGAGCACCCCGCGCCGGCGGCGCAGAAGCCCGTCGAGGCTGGCTCCGCCCTCGGGCTCCTGGATCTCCTTGGCGTAGGTGGGCGAGACGGTGGTGAGGGCGTCGGAGAACTGGATGCCGCCCTTGAGGAAGTTCACCGCGTCCCAGAACTCGAGCCCGTGCTCGGCGTTGAAGAGGTCCCACGGCAGCCCGAGCTCGTCCATGACGTGCTTCCCGAACTGGCCCTGGTAGGCGAGGTTGTGGATGGTGAGCACCGTCTTGGCGCGGGCGAGGGCGGTGCCCTGGAAGCCGCGCTGGAGGGCCACGGGCGTCAACCCGGTCTGCCAGTCGTTGAGGTGGATGATGTCCGGGAAGAAGCGGAGGCGCTGGGCGACCTGGAGGGCGCCGATGGAGAGGTAGGCGAAGCGCCGGTGGTTGTCGCCGAACTCGCCCCAGGAGTCGCCGTAGATGCCGGAGCGTCCGTAGAAGTGCTCGTTCTCGAGGAAGAGGACTTCCAGGTTGGGCGACTGGCGGAGGGAGAGGATGGGCCCGCGCTCGACGCCGAAGGGGAAGCGCAGCTCCAGCTGGTGGCCGGTGGGGGTGAGACGCGCGTCCTGGATGGAGGCGTACCGGGGGGTGACGACCTTGACCTCGTGGCCGAGCGCCGCGAGCTCCGCGGGCAGGGCACCGGCTACGTCCCCGAGCCCACCCGTCTTGGAGAAGGGTGTGACTTCGGAGGCCACGTAGAGAATCTTCATGGAATGAGACGATGCCGTGTGTGACGGGCGAGTCAACCCAAACACGCGGCTCGCACTCTGGGAGTGGGTTGGTATGGTAGGGGGCGTGGAACTACCCAAGGATCCCTTCGAGCGTTTCGCGGTCCTCTACGAGGAGGCGAAGCGAGTCATCCCGGTGGACCCCAACGCCATGGTGGTGGCGTCGGTGGGGCCCGACGGCAAACCGTCCACGCGCGTGGTGCTGTTGAAGGACTTCGACGCGCGGGGCTTCGTCTTCTACACGAACCTGGAGAGCCGCAAGGGGCGGGAGCTGCTGGCCCACCCCTGGGCGTCGCTCTGCTTCTTCTGGCAGCCGCTGGAGAGACAGGTGCGGGTGGAGGGGCGAGTGGAGCGGGTGTCGGACGAGGAAGCGGACGCGTACTTCCAGAGCCGGCCGAGAGGGAGCCAGGTGGGGGCGTGGGCGAGCCTGCAGAGCCAGCCGTTGCCGTCGAGGGAGCTGCTGGAGAAGCGGGTGGAGGAGCTGACGCGCGAATACGAGGGGCAGCAAGTACCGAGACCGCCGCACTGGTCGGGGCTGAGGGTGGTGCCCGAGCGAATCGAGTTCTGGCACGCGAGGCCGAGCCGGCTGCATGACCGGCTCGTGTACGAGAGAGAAGGAAGCGGCTGGAGAACGGTAGTCCTCTACCCGTAACCCGCCCCTCCAAAAAAACCCCTCTCCCACTGGGAGAGGGACGGGGTGAGGGGATGAAGCCCCTGGGGTTCAACCCAAGGACCTACCAGGGCAGTTCCTGACCATCGTGGTCGAAGAACCGGCCACCGTGCTCGGCGGACAACCGGTCGATGACCTCGAGCATGGAGCGGACGGACTGTTCAGGGCGGAGGGGAGCCTCGGGGCCGCCCATGTCGGTCTGGACCCAGCCGGGGTTGAGGGCGATGGTGACGAAGCCCTCGCCGCGCAGCTCCAGGTGCATGTTGCGCATGGCCATGTTGAGGGCGGCCTTGGAGAGGCGGTAGCCATAGAAGCCGCCCATGCCGTTGTCGGCGATGGAGCCCATGCCGGAGGTGATGTGGACGACGCGCCGCGCCGAGCCGAGCCGGAGCGAGGGCAACAGGGCGGCGGTGAGGCGGAGGGGACCGAAGGTGTTGACGGAGAGGGTGCCGGCGACGTCGTCGAAGTCGAGCCCGGAGAGGGGCTGGTTCTTGCCGAAGACGCCGGCGCTGTTGATGAGGACGTCGAGGGGCTGGCCGTGGCCCACGGAGGAGGCGAAGTCCCTCACGCTGTGAGGATCCGAGACATCGAGCGGGTGTACGCGGAGCCGGCCGCCGGAGGAGAGGGCGAGCTCCTGGAGGTGCCGGGCCGCGGAGGGGGCACGGACGCCCGCGTCGATGGAATCGCCGCGGTTGAGCAATTGACGAACGAACTCGAGACCCAGACCGCGACTGGCACCAGTGATGGCATAGCGCATGGCCCCATTAAATGTGTCTTGGGGCTGCAAAGACATGACGCTCCGCGGCACTTGACGGGGGAGTGATGACCGGTTGAAACCGGTATTTGCACCAGGAGTGGAACCAGTCACATGAGCGTCGTCATCATTGGAGGAGGGGTCAGCGGGTTGACACTGGCCCAGGGGCTGCGCGCGAGGGGAGCCGAGGTGACGCTGCTGGAGGCGGGAGCGCGGCTGGGGGGCAACATCCAGACGAGGAAGCGGGAGGGCTTCATCACGGAGGCGGGGCCGAACAGCTTCGTGGACCGGGAGCCGAGCCTGAGGGAGCTGGCGGCGAGCCTGGGAATCGAGGGGCGGATCCGCGCGGCGGACCCCGGGGCGAAGAGGCGCTACCTGTACACGCGAGGGAAGCTGAGGGCGCTGCCGATGTCGCCGCCGGCGTTCCTGAAGTCGGACATCCTCCCACTGGGAGCGAAGCTGCGGATGGCGGGGGAGCTTTTCACGCGGCGTGCGCCCGAGGGGGACGAGTCGCTGGGGGCGTTCGGGCGCCGACATGTGGGGAAGCTGGCCACAGAGGTGCTGGTGGACGCGATGCAGACGGGCATCTACGCGGGGGACGTGGAGGCGCTGAGCGTGGGGGCCGTCTTCCCGAAGGTGGTGGAGCTGGAGAGGAAGCACCGCAGCCTGGTGTTGGGGATGGCGCGTGCGAGGGCGGAGGAGCGCAAGGCGCTGCCGCCGGGAGAGGGAGCGCCGAGGCCGACGGGGGCGGTGTGCTCGTTCGACGGAGGCCTGGAGGTGCTGGTGGAGGCGCTGGCGCGGGAGCTGGGGCCGGCGGCGCGGACGGGGGCGCGGGTGACGGGACTGAGGCGGGAGGGCACGGGCTGGAAGCTCGCGGTGGAGGAGCACGGCCTGCAGGCGGAGCTGGAGGCGGACCAGGTGGTGCTGGCGGTGCCGGCGTACGTGGCGGCGGGGCTGCTGAGGCCGCTGGACGAGAAGCTGGCGACGCGGATGGAGGGCATCGCGTACGCGCCGATCGCGGTGGTGCACCTGGGCTTCGCGCCGGGCTCGATGCCGCCGCCGGACGGCTTCGGCTTCCTGGTGCCCACGGTGGAGCGGCGGCGCATCCTCGGCACCATCCACGCCTCGTCGACGTTCCCCTGGCGGGCCGAGGGCGGGCGCATCCTCTATTCGTGCATGGTGGGAGGGGCGAAGAGGCCGGACCTGGTGGAGCTGGATGAAGAGGCGCTGGTGAAGCTGGTGCGCGAGGAGCTGCGGGAGCTGGCCGGGGTGACGGCCGAGCCCATCTTCTCCGAGGTCATCCACTGGAAGCGGGGCATCCCCCAGTACAACGTGGGGCACCTGGACCGGGTGGCGGCCATCGACGAGGGAGTGGCGCGCTGGCCGGGACTGCACCTGACGGGCAACGCCTACAAGGGAATCGGCATCCTCGACTGCATCCGGCACGCGCGGTCGCTGGTGGACACGCTCGCGCGTTGAGGGGAGCGGGAGACCGTTCACCGGCGGCTTCCGACCGCTCGCCAGGACGGCCTCCCATGTCAGGGGCGGACGAGACACTCTCCGGATGACCCCCACTCCGGAGCCAACCATGCGCGCCTCGCTGCTCGTGCCCCTGGCCGTCCTCCTCTTCCCCGTGGTTCTGCTGGGCGCGCTGGCACTGGGCGCCAGGGAGACGAGGGAAGCGAGCACGTGAGCCTCACCGCCTGGGCCGAGGGCGGGTGGTATGCTGGCTCGCGATCCGCCATGAACGAAGGTTCCATCGTCCGCGCCACGCTCAAGGCGCTCCTGGTGCCCAGGCGGCTGATCCCCATCGTGCTCGTGTGCCTGCCGCTGGTGGCGGCGCAGGCGCGCTTCAGCGAGCAGAGCATGGCGGGCCCGCTGGGGGTGCTGATGTGCGCCCTGTGCGTGGCGGTGGCCCCGGTGTCCTACCGCGTCATCTTCCCCGAGGGACTCGACTTCAGCCACGGAGGCATCCGGCTGCTGCTCTACGCCACGGTGGGAGTGGGCGTCGTGCTCTCGGTGGGCGTGGTGCTACCGCAGTTGCTGGACATCGGGCGCACCTTCCTCACGGACCGGTACAGCCTGGCGGTGTGCATGGGCCTGTTCCTGGTGGGTGGCTGGGGACTGGGGAGGGACATCGGCTTCGAGGAGAGCCTCGCTCGCGAACGGGCCCGTGCGGCCCGGCTCGAGCTGGAGGCGGAGCAGGCGCAACTGCTGGCGCTGCGCAGCCACCTGGATCCGCACTTCCTCTTCAACACGCTGAACGCCATCGCCGAGTGGTGCCAGACGGATGGAGCCGTGGCCGAGGCGGCGGTGCTGAGGCTGTCGGCCATGCTGCGCAGCGTGCTGGCCGGGGTGAGGGCCGCCACCTGGCCGCTGGAGCGCGAGTTGGAGCTGGTGCGCACCCTGTTCGACCTGCACCTGCTGAGAGATCCGGACCTCTTCCAGCTCTCGGTGGAGGTGGAGCCAGGGCTGGAGTCCTTCCCCGTGCCGCCGCTGGTGCTGTTGCCCCTGGCGGAGAACGCGGTGAAACACGGGCCCGCCGCTGGCCATCGGGGGCCCATCGCCCTCACGGTGCGGGCACGAGGCGACGAGATCGCCTTCACCCTGGAGAACCCCGGCACCTCGAAGGGGCCGCGCGAGGGGAGCAGCGGCCTGCCCACGGTGGAGCGCCGGCTCGCGCTCGCATACGCCGGACGCGCGAGCCTCGCGCTCACCAGCGAGGCGGAGCGCACCCGAGTCGCCGTCACCCTGCCCCGCTCCGGCCCCGTGCCCGGCGTCGTCACCTGAGCGACCGCGGGTCCCCCTTCATCGAGAGGAGGGTCTGCTCACTGTGGCCACGGCCTTCGCATGAGCAATGGCGTTCAAGCTCTCCTTCCGGAGGAAGTGCTCCTTGCGGATGCGCAGGACCCTTCGCTCCGCGTCCTCCAGCATGTCCCAGGCCTCTCGAGCTCGACGGGGGAAGAGGTGGAGGGATTGCACGTAGAGACAGGCGCTGTGGACGCGCAGGGCGAGGTTGGAGAAGCCGAGCCGTTGGACACGACGAAGCCACTGGCCGAACTCCTCCCAGGGCATGTCGAACGAGTACGACTGAGAGACGAGCTCCTCCGCGATGCCGCGCCGGGTCTGCTGACGCTCGACCTCGGTCTTCGCCTCGCGTAACCACCGTTTCTCCAGCTCCAGCAATGCGCGCCTGATCTCCTCGTATGGGGCATCGGCCTTCAGCAGCTTCAAGAGGAGCTGATCCTTTTCCGGCCCGCGCGCCAGTCCTCGCTCTTTTCGTGTGCGTCGCATGCTCACGTTCCCGGACAGGGCTTATCGTTGGTCTCCTTGGGCCATAACAGGTAGCGCTTAGAGGCATCGAAGCACACTTTGCACTGTGTCTCGTGCCAGACGCGGGCATCAATGATTCCTCCGCCAGCATCAATGCCCCTGTCATGGGCCGGCGTGCAGATGTCCTTGCGCCACATCTCCTTCTCCCTCAGAATTGTCGAAAGAGCGAGCAGAGCCACTGTGGCTAGGAGCCTTCTGCCCAACCAGAGCGAAGCATCAACTAATGGCCCTGTAGATGCAGCCATCCGCGAGGGGAGCAAAATCCTATGGAGCAAGCCATTCCGGAAGCTGTTGAACTTCAACAACGACTGGATCATCGAGTTCGCATCATTGAGCACGGGACAGTTGGTTGGCCTCATGGGAAGTAACGACGAACCCAAGAAGAAGGACCCCATGACTCAACGGTTCGCCAAGGAGAGAGTTCCGACTACAGATCTCAACGGAGATCCACTAGGCGGAACCCAATGGGAAACTCTGGAAACGCTTCTCTTGTCGAGTCAAACCTCCAAAATATAAAAATTAAAACACCCATCAAAAAAAACATAGGCAAAAATGCAAAGTCTTTGGAATGTACTTGGATTTCGCGAAAACCCATATTTCGCAACTCCACTGAGTATTTCACGAGAGGGTGTGGATCTTTTTGTTGGTCGAGGCGCAGAGATACGGCGCTTGATGGGGAAGTGGGATTCCGCCACAGGGACTACAACAGTCATTGGCGGAAACATCGGAACTGGCAAGACCAGCTTCTTGAACGTCTGTCAGTATCTTTGTTTGATGGGGAAAAGAGATTTTGACCTTGTATTTGATCCTCCATTGATCATGCCTTGCGTCAAAACTGTGCAGCTCGAAGAAAAGATCGAGGAACACAATCTACTAGGCAGATTCATCCGCTCTGCGATCAACTCCGTCAAATGGAGTTGTAGCCTCCTCGGAGAACCCATCCCATCTATCGTTGCCGAAACAGCGGATTGGATGGACTCGCTTAATCAATCCGAGAGCACATCAAAGGGAGGCGGCGGGACAGTCATGGGGGTCGGCGCCAATGCTACATTCTCTTCCACTGTTTCTAAGAGGAAGCTGGAAGACTTTTCTCCAGATTCTTTGGTTGATCGGTTGGCGGCCCTTGCGGATTCCGCAAGACAAATACGCAGTTACCGCGGCATCGTCATGGCCATCGACAATATAGAAATGGTCGACTCAGACGATGTTATCAAACTATTAAACAAATACCGCGACACTCTTTTTGCAATGAAGTCCATCTGGTGGGTCCTGATTGGCCAGCGGGGCCTATATGACTTGATTGACGCAGAAGCCCCGAGAGTTACGCAGCGAATCAAAGGCACGGAAACGACCTTGGAAGGACTTTCGTGGGATGATTTCAATCTCGCCACACAAGCCCGCTTAAACTTTTATCGACTTAGAGATGATGCCGTTGCGCCTATTGGCGAAGAGCTACTTCGGGTTCTATTTGACGCATCGTCTGGAGAGATCCGATACGTATTCAAGGTTGCAGATGAGATTATAACTGACGCCATTGCTGACGATCCAAAATTGCGCACCATCCCGCCCTCGCAGGCTGAAAAAATTCTTCAAACCTCCACCAAGCAGCAGCTCGGCCGATTGAAGCTCTCGGATAGAGAGAAACGGGTATTGCGGTTGATCTGCGAAAAAGGATCAGCACGCCCCAAAGACTACAAGGATTACAGCATTCAAAATGCGCCAAATTTCATCCAGGGCTATCTCCAACCCTTGCAAGAAAAGGGACTTCTTGCCAAATCAACCCAAGGCAATGCGGCCACTTATGCGCCACGCCCACTGGCGATTCTTGGTTCGAGGTTCAAGCTGCTTGTTTGATGGGGCTCCGAGTATTATCCTCAACCGCCAATCAACAACAAAGAGCCGAAGGGAAAACCCCGTAGCAAGTGCACCCGTGAGCACCAAGCACCAGACTCAACTGCCTGTTCACTCCGGCGACGCGAAAACAACTGATGGCGCTTCCTAAAATTTTGACATCGACCAAATTTGGTAATTCTCTGGAAAGGTGGTCAGGGTCAACATCGAGTCGCCACCTCAGAACGAGGTGACGGAGGCACGCATGCCTCAGAGGCTGTGTATTGTGATTGAGTAGAGCAGGCCAAGTACGCGGATGCTGTGCCTGCACCACCCAATCCTTAAAACAAGCTTTCCCTGCGCACATCCCCTTAAAGCGAATGTCTCTCCAGTAGTGGTCACACCCAAGGAGTAGGACGACCCAGCATCACCGTGTAACTCTCTTGACCCAGTGCAAACGAGAGGGTCAGGCCTCGCACGGGTGGGGAGGCCACGAGGAGAACGCGTGGAGAAGAAGACCGGGTCGAACTGGGAGGAAGCCGAGAAGGTGGGCCGTACCTGCTGCGCGAGCAGATGCCGCAGAACGAACACACCCGGGGAGCGCTTTACCGGGCCACGAACGAGAAGAATGGGGCTACGGCCCTTGTGCTCGATCCCGCCGCCTTGGAGGACGAAGTGCCGCTGAAGGACGACTGGCAGGTGCGATGCGTCTCCTCGGCCTCGCCCAGCTATGTGGCCATGGAGGTGAGGACTCGCGCTGGTCCACTGCCCCCGACAGACACTCGCTGGAGGCGCTGGCGTACCTGTTCGAGGATGTGCGTGAGGGAATGAGGCGCATGGCCGAGGCCTTCCCCGCCATCGACGAGCCTCGCCCCTGGCGGCTTCTGGGGCGGGTGTTGGCTGGCGCCGCCGCGGTGGGCGTCCTGGTCTTCGCGCTGCTCCACAGGGCTCCCGCGTCCCCACCGCTAGGCGAACCGAGCCCTGTGGCGAGAGCCTCGCCCTTGGAGCATGAGGAGCCGATGGATACCGAAATGTCGGACTCGTTCACCAGTACGTACAGGGACATCACACCCCAGGGGCAACCCGGGCTCGCCCGGCCCTCCCGCGTGAACCTTTCAAAGGTCAGAGTCGCCCCCGCACTCGCTACGTGGAGGTCGAGCTGGTAGGCGCCTGCTTGATGCCTCACGAGCTGAAGGCACCGTTCCCGAATGCCCTCTTCGAGTATCAAGGCAAGTGCTACGCGCCCGTCTTCAAGGCCCCGCCGCCGCCGCAATCGCTTGAGCAGTGACTGCTGATCATTCCCAGTCGTACTCCAGCTCAAGGATCTTGCCTGTGGCATCCAGGTTGAAGGTCCATTTCAGCGAAACATCCTTGCCGTACACCGCTCGATAGATGCGCTTGCGCGATTCGCCGTCCCTACGCTCCTCGAGCAGAACCATCCGGCCGAGAGGCGGAAGGAGGGCGTTCTCCGGGGTTCCGAACCCACGCAGCATCGGCAGGAGTTCCTGCTGGGCGCGCGGCGCGAACGCGGCATCATCGAGGGTGCCGTTCAACAAGCCCTCCACGGCCCCGCGGAGCACAGCGGTCAGGGCGGGCTCCGCGTCCGTGATGCCGGGCTCGTCCAATGCCGGCAGAGGCGGCATGTAGAGGCTCGCGACGTTGGGGGCCAGGAGCGGGAGGAGCCCCTGCTCGTTGGTCAATACGATGACCGTCAGCTTTCTCTCCGGGACGCGCAGCACGTCAGCCAGCGAGCCGCCACCGGCATGCCCGAAGGCCGACGATCCCCGCAGCTTACCCAGGGTGAACGCCACGCCGAAGCCGCCCGCGCGGCCGTCGTTCAGCTTGAAGGCCGTGGCTGCCACCCGCTGCATCTCCGGGGTCAGCAGCGTGCCCTGGTCCATGGCCACGGCCCAGCGGGCGAGGTCCTTCACGCAGGAGAAAGCTCCACCGGCAGCATAGGCGTGGACCGGATAGAGGAACCAGGCGCGCCGCTGCACACCGTCCACGAAGCGGTAGGTGGTGGCACGGCGCGGGATGACATCTGCCACGCGCACCGGCCCTTGCTGCTGCGCATGCTCGTAGCGCGTGCACGAGAAGCCGAGCGGTTCGAAGATGCGGCTCCGGAGCAGTTCCTCGAAGCGCTGGCCCGTGACCTTCTCCAGGACATGGGTGAGCACGACGAAATCCGTGAGGCCGTATTCGCTGCGCTCGCCGGGCGTATAGGCCAGGGGCTCCTTCCTGGCGGCCTCGTACCGCTCGGCGACCGAGGCAGCGCTCTCCTGGTCATCAGGATTGTCTTTCAGGCCCGACACATGGGCGGCGAGGTGCCGGAGGGTGATGGCCTTCCAGGTCGCGGGCGCATCGGGCAGGTATTTCGAGACTGGCTCGTCGAGACCGAGCTTGCCCTCCTGCACGAGCAGCATCACCAGCGTGCCTGTGTAGATCTTGGTGGCGGAGGCGGTCTGGAACGAGGTGTCAGGCCCGACCTTCACCTCGGATTCCAGATCCGCGATGCCGTACGTGGAGATCCTCTCGATCTGGCCGTCACGAACGACAGCCAGGGCTACGCCGGGGACATGGTTCTTCCGCATGACCGCATGGATGTAGTCGTCCACGGGATCGGCGGGCGCACCGCTACGCGCCTCGTCGGAGCGCGACAGGTTTTGCGTCGCGCAGCCCGTGGCGAGCAGGAGCGCGGCCAGGACCATGCGGTGATGAGCGATTGAGCACATACGGCCCAACCTCGCATTCGCAGATCGGGTGTCAACGAATCCGAGAGATGCGCCCCCCTCCCCCATCCAGGCCGAGGTCACGCGCGCTGAGGCTCAGAGCCTCATCACTTGTGAAGCGCCAGCCCCTTCACGGCCTTGTCGACCTGCTTCCGATCTCCGCGCACCGCCAGGCCCACCAGATCGAGGTCCTCCGGGTTCTCGGCCCGCAGTGCCGCGCGGTTCGCCTCGTCATTGCCCGTCGAGAACATGGCGCCCACGTAGACCGCGGCGGTCAGCCCCCGCTCGAGGGCGGTCCGATGCGCGCCCTGGAGTTGCGCGCGTGTGGCGCTGAAGACGAGCATCGGCTGACCGAGCAGCCGGCTGTAGCGCCGCCCCGCGGCATCCACGTAGGGCTCGCCGATGGCTTCTGGTGCCGACGCGGCGATGCCGGTGGCGAGAAAGGCGGTGACATTCAACCTCTGCCACATGGCGAGGTCCTCGCGCACGATGAGCGCGACCTTGGTCGTGAGCTGCTCGGACATGGTTTCCTCCGTTGCCGAGGCGCATCCTCAGCGGTGGAGGGACTTCCGGTCTGGAACGTTCGTGCAGATCGCGCGGTAGGCCGCGGGGGTCAGCCCGAACGCACGGCGGAACCAGCGGCCCAGGTGGCTCTGGTCGGCGAACCCCACGGCGGCGGCGACGGCGGCGGGAGCCTCGCCCGCCGCGAGCTTCCGGCGCGCGGCGGCGAGCCGGAGCTGCACGAGGTAGGCGTGCGGCGGCAGCCCGTAGGCCGCGCGAAACGCCCGTGACAGCTGGAAGCGGTCCGCTCCGCAGAGCCGGGCGAGCTCCTCGAGCCCCAGGTCCTGTTCCATGTGCTCGCGCAGCAGGTCACGGGCCCGGCGTGCGGCGCGGGTCGCGGCCCCTCCCGCCCTGGCCATCACGGACGCGCCGAGGTGGGGATTGAGTGCCTCCGCCAGGGCGTCCAACGCCCCATCCCTCGCGAGCCGCATTTCGGGCTCGTGGAGCATCCAGAACGCCCGGCGGATGGCGGCCGCGAGCCGGGGCTCCTCATTGAGGGTCGCGCGGAAGCCCACCTGGTGGTGCGAGAAGGCGCCGTCCGCCGCCCGGGTGCAGGTCTCGAGCAGCCAGGACGGCTCCAGATAGAGCATCAGGTACGTGAAGCCCGCCTCGTCCCGGGCCTGCCCGTCATGAGTCTCTCCGGGCTCGATCAGGATGACGCGGCCCGGCGTGCTGCGGTGGATCGCCCTTCGGCAGGAGAACTCCTGGAGACCCTGCTCCGTCACCCCGACGAGGTACGCGTCATGGAAGTGCGGATCATAGGCATGGCCGGTGAAGTGAGCCCGGATGGTCTCGATGCCCGTGGCCGCATCGCGAGAGATGTCGACCCAGTCCCCGCCAGGCGGAGAGGCACGGGGAGGTCTCGGAGGGTGCAAGCGGTTTCCGGACATCTTGCACTGGAATGTAACACCTCCCCCAGACCTCCGCCCGTGGCTACTTCCCTGCCGCCACCGGTCTGCCACCGGCGCTGGCAGGCACCACCGCGAGCCGGCAGCTCACCGGCAGCGTCAGGGCCACCTCCTCCAGCGACACGGCGCGCTGCTGCACGGCACCGGGCGGCGTGCACTCCACGGGCGCCAGCGGGGCGGACTCGGCCTGGGCGGTGGCGGCGAAGGCGCGGGTGCGCTTCACCCAGAGCTCGAGCAGCTCGGCGCGGTGGCTCTCGGGATCGCGCAACGCGGGGACGGGGCCCACGAACGAGGCAAACAGCTTCTGCTTCTCCGCCTCCGAGGCGGTGGTGCGCGACAGCTCGTGCAGCTTCGCCGCCAACGCCGAGCGGCCCCAGAAGTCCAGTGTTGCGGGCAGGGCCACCTCCAGCGAGCCGTGCACCACCGCATACCGCGTGGAGGAGTCCGAGGAGATCTTGCGCCCGTAGCCCGTCTCCTGCACGCCGAAGCCGGCCAGGCGCGGCACCACCTCGGACTTCGTGGCCTCGGCCGCCGCGCGCACGTAGCGGTCCACCGCCGCCTTCAGCACCGGCAGGGCCTGCTCCAAGGAGCCCGTCTCCTGGCTCACGGAGAAGCGCACCACGAGCACGTCCGGACGCACCGTCTTGTCCGACTCCACCGCGGCCACCTCGGGAACGCCTGGTGCGCTCGACTGGGACGAGAAGTCCGACGCGCGCGACACACCCGGGGCTCCACAAGACAAAATCCACAGGCAGGACAACAACAGGCACGAGGGAAAGGAGAGGCGGCGCGGGGACATGAACAGGGCTCCAGAATCAAGAAGGGCGCGGCACGGCATCGGCCAGGGAGGTCACCAGATGACACCGGTGGTCGGACATCCGCCCGTTGACCGACGTTCCGTCATCCGCATCTGTAGACTCCTTCCATGCCCGACGAGTACCGATTCTTCGTGGATGGACGCATTCCCGTGCTCAAGGTGCACTACGAGCCCCGGCCTGGACCGGCCGTCCTCGTCCTGCACGGACTTGGCGCGAACGCGGATACCCAGCGCTGGGAGCTGAACGCGCTGGCCACCTGGGGCTTGAGTGCCATCGGCGTGGACGCCCCGCATCACGGTGCCCGGCGCGATGGGTGGCTCGATGAGATGGCGTGGCTCGGCCCGCCCGAGTCCCATGCCCGCCTGCTTCACGCCATCCGCGAGGCAGCCCACGATGTCTCACGGGTCATCGACCACGTGGCCGCCGAGGGCCACTGGCCCATCGGGCTCGCCGGCATCTCGTTCGGCGCTTACACGGCGCTGACCGTGGCGGCCAATGACTCACGGGTGCAGGCCACCGTGTCCATCCTCGGCTCGCCAGACTGGACGCCCCGGGAAGGGCCCATCACCGATGAGATTCGCGAGCTGATGCACCACGCGCCGGTCCACCGCCCCTGGGACTGCGCGCGCCATCCACTGCTCCTGATCAACGCGGGCCGCGACAGCGTCGTACCGCCACACTGGGCCCGCGACTTCGCACGGACGATCTGGCAATGGCATCCCGGGCTGGGCTCGCACGTCGAACACTTCGAGTACCCCGAGTCGGACCACATGATGCGGCAGGAGGATTGGGACGATGTCTGGCGCCGGTCGCTCGGTTTCCTCCGGCGCAAGCTCTATCGCGAGTGAGCGGACCCCCGGCCCGCTCACGGCTCCTCCGGCGGAACACCAGAATCTCGTAAACCTGGAAACAGGAAGGGGGTGAGACGGGAGGGCCGTTCAATTAGAACATGCTGGAGCCGGGCGGGATGAGCCCGCCTGTGTTCGAGGAGAACCCCCCCATGACCGCCCCCACGAGCTCGTCCCCGCCCTCCTACGATCTCTTCGCGCCGGAGGTGCTGATGAATCAGACGCCGCTGATGCATCGGATCCGCGCCGAGAACCCGCTGTGCTGGATTCCCCAGATGCACTCGTGGCTGCTGACGCGCCATGCGGACATCCTCGCGGTGCTGAAGGATCGCCGTTTCGCCCCCGCCAACATGGCGGGCTGGATGGGCCGCCTGACGCCCGCGGAGCAGGAGGAGCTGCTCCCGATGCGCAAGTCCATCGAGCTGTGGATGGGCCACACCAACGAGAAGGACCACCTGCGCTTCCAACTCCTGCTCAAGCGCTACTTCACGCCCACCACCGTGGACGGGCTGCGCCCGCGCGTGCGCGAGCTCACCGAGGAGCTGCTCGAGCTCGTGAAGGACCGGGGTGGCATGGACGTGGTGAAGGACCTGGCCTATCCCCTGCCCGCCAACGTCATCGCGGAGATGCTGGGCGTGCCCACGCGCGATCGCGAGCAGCTCCAGCTCTGGTCGCGCGACATCACGGCCATCTTCACTCCCTCCTCGGACATCCACCAGCTGCGCCGCTGCCAGCGCAGCGTCCTGGAGATGCAGGACTACATGCGGCCCATCATCGCCGAGCGCCGCCGCGAGCCCCGCCAGGATCTCATCAGCATCCTCGTGGCCGCCGAGAAGGAAGGCTCCATCCACAGCGAGGAGGAGATCGTCACCAACTGCGTGCTGCTGCTCTTCGCGGGACACGAGACGACGGCCAACCTCATCGCCAACGGGCTGGTGCTGCTCTTCGAGAACCCCGAGCAGTTCGAGCTGCTCAAGGCGAAGCCGGAGCTGATGCCCTCGGCGGTGGAGGAGATGCTGCGCTGCGACGGTCCCGCGGGAGCCATCACCCGGGTGAACACCGAGCCGGTGGAGCTGGCTGGCCGCTCGTTGCCCCCGGGACAGCACATCTTCCTGGCGCTGAGCGCGGGCAACCGCGACCCCGAGGTGTTCCCGGATCCGGACCGCTTCGACATCACCCGCAAGCCGAACCGGCACATGGCGTTTGGAATGGGAGCCTTCTACTGCCTGGGCGCGGCCCTGGCGCGCATGGAGGCGGACGAGTGCTTCCGCATCCTGCTGCGCCGCTTCCCGAACATCCGTCCCGCCTACCAGACACCCGACTGGCGCCCCACGCCCCCCGTCGGTCACCATCTGGAGACGCTGCGGGTGGAGTTCTGACTCAGAGCCCCGTGGGAGCGCGGGGAGCGGGAACGGACGCGGAGGCCGATGAAGCGCGGGGCTTGCCCACCGCGTCAACGGCCTCCAGCCAGGTGACGTGATAGGTGCAGCGCTCACCGCCGTTCTTGCGGCAGGGCCCCGAGGCATCATGGGTGAGCAGGGCCGAGGGTTGGAACCGCTGCGCCATCGCGAAGATGATGCCCTGGTCGAAATCACACGGATACGGCGTGGAGCTCTCGACGGAGATCAGATTCTTCCCGGGAGCATGCGCATAGCCGTAGTGGCCGATGCCCTCGAGGATCTCACCCGTGCTGGGGTTGAACATGGGCTCCCCCTGCACGGCGTGATTCATGTGGTACGCCACCTCGAGGCATTTCAACGCACTGTGGATGTCCGTCACCGTTGGCGGAAAGACCGCGTTCTTCGGAGTGGTCATCCCCGACTGATAGAGAAGAAAGCGGCCGTACTCCTTCTCGATCCGGGTCAGCACATTCAGCCAGCGCTCGAGCGGGTACCATCTGCCCGCGTCGAACTTCACCGCCCCGGAGCCGTCCTCGGTTCCCAAGCCCTCCTCGACGAGGATGCTCTTGGCGATGAGGGTGAACGACCCGAACCCATCGATGACGATCTGCAGATTCGAACCCAGGACCTGGAATTTTCCAGCATCGATATGGCTTCGCATGTCCTTACCGTTAGCAAGCCATGTGCCCGGCTCCAGACGCGGCTGACATCCACAGGTGGCCGCGAAATTTCTGGAGCCATGATGCCCGAGTCCGGAAAGCCCAGCGCAGCCCGGCTAACGGATTGAAGTCATTCGTGACCGCGATGTCATTCGTGACAGCGCATCCACCTGGAGGGAGAGGCCGCCGCGTCCAAAAGACAGATATTCCGCCCGCGTTGAACCTGGAGTGTCAGGACCCCTCGTTACGGTAGCAGCTGAGTTTGAACTGATGATTGACCTGTTCAATCCAAGGGGTCCATCCGTGAATACGATTTCGATGAGAACGATGTACGCCGCGTGTTTCGCGCTGGCGGCGGCATGTGGACCGAATGAGCTCTCGGGGGCGGAGGCCCCGGAGCCCGCGCCGAAGCTCGACATCGCGGCGCTCCAGCAGCCGCTCGCGGGGGACTGCACCTCCACGTACTCGCTCACCAAGGACGTGGCGAAAACGAACCTCTCGGGTACGGTGGGCAGCTGGTCCTGCATCTACAAGTTGACCGTCCCGAGTGGTGCGGCGGGGCTTGCGTTCAAGACGACAGGTGGGACAGGAGACGTGGATATCTACGTCCGGTATGGCCTCACACCGGACGCGGCCTCGTACGACTGCCGCTCGATGAGTACGACCACTGAGGACCAATGCCTCATCGCGTCGCCCCAGGCCGGTACGTATTACGTCCGGCTCTACGGGTACGGCGACTACAGCGGCGCGAGCCTGACTGGTACCTACGGAGTGTCCTGCACCAGCACCACCATCATGGACGTGGGGCGCACGTATTCGAACATCAACGCGCCGCAGGGGCTGTTCTCGTGCGGATACCTGCTCACGGTTCCTTCCGGCGTGAACAGCGTGACGTTCACGACTTCAGGGGGCACGGGGAACGCCGACCTCTACGTCCGGAGAAGCGACTGGCCCAGGGCAGACGCGTACGATTGCAGGTCGACGGGCTACAGCAACAGCGAAACGTGCACGGTGTATTACCCGAGCGCTGGAACGTATTACATCAAGCTCTACGGCACATCCGCAAGCAGCGGGGTTCAGCTCCTGGCCACCCTGGATCGCCCCTATACCGCGCCCGTCCTCGTTCGTGGACAACCCTACGTCGACGTCTCCCTGTTCGCGGGAGAGCAGCGCCGGTACGAAATCGACATGCCGTGGGGAAAGAACGACGTCCAGTTCTTCACCTCCGGCGGCACCGGTAACGCGAACCTGTACGTGAAGTACGAACAGGCGCCCACTCCCTATTCCCACGACTGCAAGAATGAGAATTACGGGAACGACGCCTCGTGCCTGATGGGCTGGGGCAAGACGGGCCGCTACTACGTCCTCGTCGAAGCGAAGGACGCGCCTGTCACTGGCCTGCGCATTGGCGTGAGCTACACGGACTATTACAATTAGTCGTCGGGGAACCGAGACACGGCTGTCAGGGTCTCGGATTTCCACGGAGCACGGCAGGGGCGTCAGACAAGACGGGCCCCGGGAAGACTCGTAACGGGGAAGCGTGCTGGTCCGATGCTTGCTGAGGGGCCCGGCACACTCGAAGTGTACGGGAGTCGTGCAATGAAGAAGACGTGGATCCTGGCGGCAGGCCTCTTCACCGCAACGGCAAGGGCCCAGCCCGAGGCGACCCTCTTCCCTTCGGACACCGAGAAGTCAGAGCCCTCGATGTCCGTCTGGGTGCAACCGGTGGGCGCGCTCGCATACGGGCTCGCGGGGCCGCTGCTGGACGATACCGGCGGAAACACGTACTTCATGCTGCCCGTGGGGCTGAATGTCCCCCTGAGCCCCACGCAAGAGCTGGTGTTCGAGCTCACGCCCTTCGTGAGCCGTCAGGGCTGCGAGGGCCCCTGCAGCACGCGAGCACTCGCCCTGTCGGTGGGAAGCGCCTGGAGCCTGTCTCCGCATTCCTCGCGGGGGAGCTTCTTCATCCAGCCGAAGGTGATGGGGATGGTGTCCCAGGACGAGGGCGTCACCGACATTGGCGTGTGGGACGCTCGCGTGTGGAGGGAGACGGGAAGCCAGCTCTCGCTGGGGCTCGACGTGGGCTATCGCGTGAAGAGCGAGCACCTCTTCCTGGCATTCGTGCTGGGCGGCAGCGTGGGGAGGGGCTGGAACGTCCCGGTCACCAGCTCCAGCCTCTTCTTCTCCTTCTTCGACTGGCCGGAGCTCCCGCGCAAGGACAAGTGGGTCTTCGATCTCAATCTCAACCTCATGAGGATCGGCGCGAGCTTTTGATGAACGAGCGCTGCGCCCAAGCGCAAACCCTGGGGACAGACGGTGGCCTCTGTAGTCCGATGTCCGCTTGATTCGAGCACCGTGCCCAACAGTGGGCGCGCATACCACCTCCTTTCCGGGCAAATCAGGCCATGACCCGAAAAAGGAGGCCTGGCTCTCTACAGGGGCAAGGAGTCGCTGACGGCCGGAACGGTCCTGTCAGTGCGCCAAGCCGTGCCCGGACGGATTCGAACACGAGCCACAACGCCGAATCCGTTTCATGGGCCCAACCCCAAGGAGAGCAACATGTCCCGAATGAGCGTGTACCGTTGTCTGTCGCTGTTGGGTGTCGTGGGTGGACTGGGTGGCTGCGCCGCCAACGAGCTGGAGGGCGCCGAGGAGCTCGCCCAGCTGGAGAGCGCGGCCATCGTGTCGAGCATCACGGAGGGCGACTACGTCATCCGCTCGGCCATGACCAACAAGTGTGTCGACATCGCCTCGTCCAGCACCGCGGATGGAGCCAAGGTGCAGCAGTGGGACTGTAACGGTACCAACGCGCAGAAGTTCCACATCTCCCCGACGTCGGATGGTTACTGGAAGATCATCAACGTCAACAGCAACAAGGCGCTCGACATCAAGGAGGTCAGCACCGCGCAGAACGCCTTGTTCCACCAGTGGACGTACGTCGGCGGGAACAACCAGCAGTTCAAGTTCGTGGCCCGGGGCAACAACCAGTTCAGCATCCATGCGCGCCACACGGACATGGCGATGGACCTGTACTGGGGCTCGGCGAACAACGGCACGGAGTACGTCCAGTACCCGTACACCGGCACCGCCAACCAGCTCTTTACCTTCGACAAGGCGGGCGGCACCCCTGGCAACGGACTGGGCGCGATCCTCAGCGAGTCCACGTTCAACAGCATGTTCCCGGGCCGCAACCCGTTCTACAGCTACAACGCCCTGATCTCGGCGGCGGCGACCTTCCCCTCGTTCGCCACCACGGGCGACACCGACACCCGCAAGCGCGAGGTGGCGGCCTTCCTCGCCAACATCGCGCACGAGACCGGCAACCTCGTGTACATCGAGGAGATCAACAAGAGCGTGATGTGTGACACCAGCTGGGGCCCCCCGGGCTGCGGTTGCGCGCCGGGCAAGATGTACTACGGCCGTGGACCCATCCAGCTGTCGTGGAACGGCAACTACTGCGCCGCCGGCAACGCGCTCGGGCTGAACCTCATGAATGACCCGGACATCCTCTCGCGGGATGCGACCGCCTCCTGGCGCTCGGGCTTCTGGTTCTGGACCACGCAGACCGGCGCTGGCTCCATGACGGCGCACAACGCCATCGTCAACGGCGCCGGCTTCGGCGAGACGATCCGCACCATCAACGGCGCGCTGGAGTGCAACGGCCGCAACCCCGCCCAGGTGCAGAGCCGCATCGACAACTACCTGCGCTTCACGAGCATGCTCGGCGTGAGCCCCGGCTCCAACCTCGGCTGCTAGTCCTCGCCGGACGCAACCGCAGTGGGGCCCCCCTCTCGTGTGGAGGGGGGCCCGTGATGGCCGTTCCCCCCGTCCGATCGAGAAACCCGATGAAGTCCTCCCGTCTCGCGGGAGCGCTGGTGGGCCTGTCCCTATGGACCCTGGCCCCCGCCGCCTCCGCTCAAGCGCCCTCCCTCCAGCCCCGCCTCGCCGCCGACAAGCGTGCACAACGTGAGCTGCCCGCCGGAACGCCCGTGGAGCGCCTGGTGGTGAAGTTCCACGAGGGCAGCCGCGTCCGCCTGCGCGGTGAGTCCCTGGTGTCCCTCGCCGCCGAGCGCTCCGAGTCGGAGCGTTCCCTGCTCGCGAACCGGGGTCTCTCCGAGGCCCGCCTGAGCCGTGACGTGCGGTCCGTCCAGGCCCTGCTCGAGCGCGCGCCGCGCATCGCCGCGCCCCGCCGCCTCTTCAGCGAGGCGGAGCTCACCTTGGAGTTGCGCAAGGAGTTCGGAGAGGCCCAGAGCGGGCGGCAGCTGGCGGACCTCAACCTCTATTACGAGGTGCCCCTGCTGCCGCGCACCACCGCCGAGGACGTGGCCGACCTGGTGGCCGAGCTCAACGCCCTGGACAGCGTGGAGGTGGCCTACGTCCAGCCGCCCGCCGAGCCCGCCATGGTGAACTTCGGCATGGACGAGGCCCTGCGGAGCCTGCTCGCCGCCGTGGACATCTCGCCCACCACCCCGCTGTATGAGAGCGCTCAGGGCTACCTCAACGCGGCCCCCACGGGCGTGGATGCCCGCCATGCCTGGACGGTGCCGGGAGGTGACGGCGCCGGCGTGCGCTTCGTCGACATCGAGGGCGGCTGGCGCACCACCCACGAGGACATGCCGGGCCTGTTCACCCAGCTTGGCTCGCAAATCAATGACCTCGGCTGGCGCAACCACGGCACCGCGGTGCTGGGGGCGGCCGTCGGTGTGGGCAACGCCTACGGCGTGAGGGGTATCGCGTACGGGGCGACGACGGGTGTGTCGGGCATCGGCAATCAATCGGCCGCCAGCGCCATCTCCAGCGCGGCGTCGGCCGTGGGCCGCGGCGGCGTCATCCTCGTCGAGTTGCACGCGCAGGGGCCCGCGGACAGCACGCCCTGCACCTGCAACCAGGGCCAGTGCAACTACATCGCCATGGAGTACTGGCAGGGAGAGTTCGACGCCATCTCCACGGCCACGGCCAACGGCGTGACGGTGGTGGAAGCGGCCGGCAACGGCAGCGCCAACCTGGACGAGGGCGCGTACGGCAGTGCCTTCAACCGGAGCGTGCGTGACTCGGGCGCCATCCTGGTGGGCGCCAGCGGCGCCACGACGCGCGCCCCCACGTGCTGGACGAACTTCGGCTCGCGCGTGGACGTGCACGGCTGGGGCGAGAGCGTCGTGACGATGGGTTACGGCGATCGCTTCGGCTCGGCGTACGGCGAGGACCAGTACTACACCTCCTCCTTCAGCGGCACCTCGAGCGCCTCGCCCATCGTCGCCGGCTCGGCCATCAGCATCCAGGGCGCGGTGCGGGCCCGGGGCCAGGGCTCCCTGGACCCGCGTGCCGTGCGCTCCCTGCTGGTCAACACCGGCACGCCCCAGGCCTCGGACTCCCGGAAGATCGGGCCCCTGCCCAACCTCAGGAAGGCCCTCCAGGCGGGGCTGCTGCCCATCAACAGGTACCGCTCCTTCCAGGTGGTGACGCCGAACTTCACCAACCGTTACATGCGCCACTCCGGCAGCCTGGGCTACACCGAGGTGGTGGACGGCGCGAGCAGCACCACGCTCAAGCAGGACGCGACCTTCAAGATCGTCCCCGGCCTGGCCGACGCGAGCTGCTACTCGCTCGAGGCGCGCAACTTCCCCGGCTCCTACCTGCGTCACCAGAACAGCCGCGTCCGCCTCGACACGCGCAATGGCACGGCGCTCTTCGATCAGGACGCCACCTTCTGCGCGCGCGCGGCGCTCGACGGCTCCCAGAACGTGTCGCTGGAGTCCAGGAACATGTCGGGCTCCTACCTGCGCCACCGCAACGGCGAGCTGTGGGTGGAGGCCATCGCGAACACCCAGGGTGACCGCCAGGACGCGACGTGGGCCGTGGTGACCCCCTGGTGGAGGAACGGCTTGGAGCTGCCGGTGAACACCTACCGTTCGCTCCAGGTGGTGACGCCGGGTTACACCAACCGTTACATGCGCCACTCCGGCAGCCTGGGCTACACCGAGGTGGTGGACGGCGCGAGCAGCACCACGCTCAAGCAGGACGCGACCTTCAAGCTCGTCCCCGGCCTGGCCGACGCGAGCTGCTACTCGCTCGAGGCGCGCAACTTCCCCGGCTCCTACCTGCGCCACGCCTCGGATCGCGTCCGCCTGGACGCGCGTGACGGCACGGCGCTCTTCGATCAGGACGCCACCTTCTGCGCGCAGCCGGCACTCTTCGGCACGGGCGCCTCGTTCGAGTCCTACAACTTCCCGGGCCGCTACCTGCGCCACTCCGACGCCCAGGTCTGGCTCGCGGGGGGCGGAGCGGCAGCGGGCTGGGACCGCGCCTTCTCCTTCAGCGAGGACGCGAGCTGGAACGTGGTGTCCCCCTGGGCTCCCTGAGCCTCCGCCTCAGCCATCCTCGTAGCGGCGCCAGCGGGGGCGCACCTCCCATGCCGGGTCGGTACCGGGCAGCAGCTCCACCTCCTCGGCGTGGGCCTCCGAGTAGTACTCCTCGAAGCGCTGCACCAACAACGTGTAGCGCCCCGGCGGCAGCCCGCGAACACGGTACAGCCCGTTCTCGTGTGTCGCCCTGACGCCCCGCCCTCGGAGTGAGGAGAGCCCATCCGATTCATCCGGCAGCACGTGCGTGCCCGGAACGAGCCACACCGCGGAGACCGACTCCGTTACCCGGATGCTCGCCGTCCCCGCTCCTTCCAACTGGAGGTCCACCGTCAGCGCTCCCCTGGCGGGGACCTCCACCCGTCTGGGCAGGAACGCCACCGCCTGCGTCCCGGCCATAGCTCCCTCCACGTGCAGCACATGCGGGCCCGCCGGCATCGCGCGCAGCACGTACCGCCCCCGCCAGATGACCGCCGCGCCCACCGAGGCGTCCCGCTCGTCGCGCAGATCGACCCGGCCCGCCTCCACCGGAAGGCTCCCCGCCAGCACCCGCCCCTCCACCGTCGCCCCCGGTTCCAGCTCCACCACCACCTCGTCCTTCCCCGGCTCCACCGTCAGCTCCACCGTCCTGTACGACGGGTGGAGCACCGTCAACGGCAGCACCCCCTCCGTCCCCACCGTCAGGGTGAAGCTGCCGTCCCCCCGCGTGCGCGCTTGTGGAATCTCGTCCGTCTTCCGCCGGTAGGCGCGCCTCGACGCGAAGCCCTCCTCCACCGTGGCACCCACCACCGGCGCCCGCGTCACCGCGTCCACCACCCGCCCCCGCACCGTCCTCTTCGCCCGCAGCACCACGTCTCCCAGGGCCACGTCCTCGCCCCGCCGCACCTGCACCACGCGATGTGTCGTGCTCAGCCCCGGTGCCTTGAACCACAGCCGCTGCTCCCCCGTGCTCCGCATGGCCACCGAGAAGCGGCCCTCCGGGTGGCTCACCGTCCTGCTGTCCACCTCGAAGCGCGTGACGGGCGAGCCGTCCTCGCGCACCACCCGCCCGGACACGTGCGGCAGCCGCGCCAGCACCAGGCGCACCTCCTCCGTCCCTCGCGCCAGGACGTTCCACTCGCGCGGAGCCGCCATCTCCAGTGCCTCGCCGCTCGCCTCCACGTCGAGGAGGTACCCGTCCTTGTAGGCGGTGACGGCCCAGGCCCCGCCTCGCAGCCGCGAGAAGGTGAAGCGCCCATCCGGCCCGGTGCCCTCCATGTCCAGCCCCTCCCCGCCCTCGTCCTGGTACGGCTCGCCCGGCCTCACCCGCGCGAGCTCCACCGGCGTCGCCCGCACCATCGCGTACTCCAGCGGCTTGCCCTCCCCATCCACCACCACCCCCGCGAAGCCCCCCTTGCCCTCGGTGAGCCGCAGGCGCACCCGCCCCTGCTCCGAGCCACGCACCTCCACCTCCCCGTGGGCCACGCGCCGCGACAGCACCCGCCTCGCCGTCACCTCCACCTTGAATCGCCCGGGTAGCAGCCCGCTGAACACCCGCCGGCCATCCATCCCGGTGGCGCCCTGCTTCGTCTGCCGACGCATCCGCTGGTGCTCCTGGAAACCCGAAGCCGCCCCCGCACGCCGCTCGGGCTCCAGCTTCACCCAAGCGTCGACGACCGGGCGCTCCGCCTCGTCCACCACTTCCACCTCCACCGAGCCACCCCGCCGCAACACCACCTTCACCTCGCGGGCCGGAGCCTGGAGCGTCAGCCGCGCATCCAGGAAGTCCTTGTGCTCGGGCACGAGGTGCCAGGTGCCAGGCTCCGGCCCCTCCAGCACGAAAGAGCCATCCCGGCGAGAGGTGTCCCAGCGGCCCACCCTCTCGAAGAAGTCCGAGCCCTCCACGGGCTCCACGCGGGACACCTCCACTCCGCTCACGGGCGCGCCCGACTCGTCCACGGTGTGGCCCTCCACCAGCACGGAGGGCTCCAACGTCACGTCCAGCTCCTCCGAGTGCTCGTACGGGCGCGAGGGGAGGCGGTACTGCTGGTGACGCTCGGAGTCGAAGAGGAAGCGGTACGTCCCCGGCCCGGGCAGCGCGAGCAGGTAGCGGCCCTGCGCGTCCGTGAGGGTGTGCCAATCGAAGGAGGGATACTCCCCGGCGCCCCGAGCGGCATCGACCCGAGCGCCCGCGATGGGACGGCCCGCCTCGTCGGTGACGCGCCCGCTCAGCCCGAGTCCCAGACCGGGCGCGAGCTCCAACACCACGTCCTCCACATCCAGCCCGGGCTCCACCGTCACCTGCCGCGCCGCGAGCAGCTCGTCCCGGCGCACCGCCACCTCATAGATGCCTCGGCGAAGTCCCTCGAAGGTGAAGAGCCCCCGCGAGTCGGTGGTGGCTTGCAGCCGGCGGTGCTCGCCAGTGAGGAGGACGGTGAGTCCCTCGGCCGGCCCGCCTCCAGCCTCCACCCGGCCGGAGATGCGCCGGGGCCTGTACAGCGTCACCTCCTGCCCGACGTCGAACGCCGAGAGCATCCGGACGACCGCCGGCAGCAGGCCCTCCTTCTCCACCAGGAGCGTGTACTCACCCCGGGGCAGCGGACCGAGGATGGCGAAGCCATCGTCCCGGGTGGACTTCTCGAAGAGGCGCTCGGGCGCATGGAGCAGGGCGGTGAAGCGCGCGCCCTCCAGGGGCCGGCCGTCCTCGTCGCGCGCCACGCGGGAGAGCCACGTGCCATCGTCCACCCGGAGCTCGATGCCCTCCGCGCCCGCGGTCACCTCCGGGTACACGCCGGCCAGTTGCTCGCTCTGGGCCCAGAGCGTGTGGGGGCCAGCCTCCAGACCCTCCAGCCGGAAGCGGCCCGCCGCGTCCGTGACGACCCGCGCGAGTGGAGGCGCGTCGTCCCCATGCGCCACCACCCACTCCGCGAGCTGCGCGCCCACCGAGCCACAACCCAGCTCCAGCACGTCCCGCGCGCAGTGGTCCTCACAGAGACAGGGCTGCTCCACGAACACCCCGCTCCGCTGAAGCGCGGTGGCGATGACCACGATTCCAGGCACCGGACCCTGGGGGCCCACCACCGTGCCCTGGATGGACAGCGCGCCCCGTGAAGCGGCCAGGGGCATGGCGAGCAGCTCGGACATCAGGGAGGCCGCGGGACTGGCGGAGCCCTGGGAGCTCGAGCCCGTGGACGGGCCGGGCGCCGTGCGGGTCTCCCCACGAGACCCGACGAACCAAAGGAGCGCCGCCACCAACAGGAGGGCAGCGGCCACTCCGGGAATCAGCCATCTCCGCATGGAAGCCTTTCTTCGCACGGTTCATCCACCTGGAATGGCCCGAGGGGATACCGCCGCTGGTCCGGCACGTCCACCCTCTCCCGGTGTGCCCGCGCAAGCGAAGTCCGCCCACCTACCAGGGGATGGGCCAAAAAGGATCGCGCGAGAACTGGGGGCCCCTTATGTAGTGCGCCGCGCTGTTCCCGTGGCTTCTGGAGACCACCCATGTCGAGACACACCCTGCTCTTGCGCACCATCACTGTAGCAGCCCTCACGGCCGCCACTGGCGGGGGGCTCATGCCTCCCGCCGCACACGCCGCCGCACCGCAGGTCAGAACCCAGGCCCCGGGCTTCTACCGGATGATGCTGGGCGACTTCGAAGTCACGGCGCTGTCCGATGGGACCGTGAAGCTTCCCGTGGACCAGCTGATGACCAACACCCGGCCCGGTCAGGTCCAGAAGCTGTTGGCCGCCTCGTATGTCGACCTGCCCGCCGAGACCTCGATCAACGCCTACCTGATCAACACCGGCTCCAGGCTGATCCTGGTGGATACGGGCGCCGGTTCCCTTTTCGGCCCCACCGTTGGCAATCAATTGCTCACCAACCTGCGGGCCGCGGGCTACCAGCCGGAGCAGATCGACGCGGTGCTGATCACCCATATCCACCTGGATCACTCGGGCGGACTGATGGCCGGTGACAAGCGGGCCTTCCCCAACGCCGTCGTGCGCGTGGACAAGCAGGATGCCGATTACTGGCTCAGCACCGCCAACCTGGACAAGGCTCCGGCCGACAAGAAAGCCGGCTTCCAGCAAGCGATGGCTTCACTCAACGCATATGTCGAGGCGGGCAAGCTCCAGACCTTCGATGGTGACACCGAGCTGGAGCCCGGCATCCGGGCCATCGCGACCCGGGGCCATACCCCCGGACACAGCTTTTACGCCGTGGAGAGCAAGGGGCAGAAGCTGGTGCTGTGGGGTGACGTGATGCATGTCGCCGCGGTGCAGTTCCCCGAGCCGTCGGTGACCATCCAGTTCGACCTCGACTCCAAGGCGGCGGCGGCCCAACGCAAGAAGGCCTACGCCGATGCCGCGAAGCAGGGCTATTGGGTGGGCGCCGCTCACGTCTCGTTCCCGGGCATCGGCCATGTGCGCGCCGAGGGAAAGGGCTATACCTGGATCCCGGTCAACTACAGCCTGGGCCAGTGATTCAGCGCTGAGTGAACCTCCAAGGAGATGAACATGAACTTCTACCACTTCACCGTTCCGCAGCTCATCCGGACCCTGGGCCAGGTGCACCACTGGCTCGACAAGGCGCAGAAGTACGCCGAGCAGAAGAAGTTCGACGTCAACGTGCTCCTGACGGCGCGGCTCGCGCCCGACCAGTTCCACTTCACGCGGCAGGTCCAGGTCATCACCGACAACGCCAAGGGCACCGCCGCGCGCCTCGCCGGCGTCCAGGCCCCTGTCTTCGAGGACACCGAGAAGACGGTGGAGGAGCTGCGGGCGCGCATCGACAAGACGATCGCCTTCCTGAAGACGCTCACGCCGGAGCAGTTCCAGGGCGCCGCCGAGCGGACGATCACCCTGCCCTTCCTGCCGGGCCAGGGCCTCAAGGGGAGCGATTACCTGGTCGCCTTCGCCCTGCCGAACTTCTACTTCCACGCCACGACCGCCTACTCCATCCTGCGCCACAACGGCGTCGACGTGGGCAAGGGGGATTTCCTCGGCGAGGTGCCGTTCTTCGCGCTCCCCCCGTCCCCCTGACGCGGGCCTCGCGGGCAGTGACCGTGCTAAGCATGTGAGCATGGCCCCGACCCGCAAGCCCACGAAGCGTCCCGCGGTGAAGAAGCCCACCGCGAAGAAGCCCACCGCGAAGAAGCCCGCCGCGAAGAAGGTCTCCACCCGCCGCACCGCCGCCTCCGAGCAGCGGGCGGCGAAGACGCCCGGGACGAAGGCGGCCCGGCCCGCGCCGAGCACCAAACCCCTGGGGCAGAAGATGTTCCTGAAGCCCGGCATGGAGGCGGTGGTGCTCGGCGCCCCTGGAGACGCGGCCACGCTGCTGGGCGAGCTGCCCGCGGGCGCCCGCGTACGGACGAAGCTCGGTACCGGTGCCCCCTTCATCCTCGCCTTCGTGGGCAACCGCGCCGAGCTCGAGCGGCGCATGGCGGAGATTGGCCCGGCGCTCACGCCCACCACGGTGTTCTGGGTGGCCTACCCGAAGCAGTCGTCGAAGGTGGAGACGGACCTCAACCGGGACCGCGGCTGGGAGTCCGTCGAGCGGCTCGGCCTGCGGGGCATCGCGCAGGTGGCCGTGGATGCCACCTGGGCGGCCACCCGCTTCCGCCCCGGGAGCGACTGAAACCCCCGCCGCGCGGCTCTTCCCGCCCTCGCGTCCCGTTTCAACGAGCCGCCATGCCCGCCTTCTCCGTCATGCTCAGCTCGATGAGCGTGCCGCGGATGAGCTCGGCCTCCTCGCGGCCATTCAGCGGCCTGACATCCGTCCAGGAGGAGCCACCAATCCCGGAGTTACACCCGAGTGGCGTCGGATCCTCCTTCGTGCACGTCTCCCATCCATTCCTCGTGGCCCAGCCGGAGAGCACGAGGGAAGAGCCGGTCCCCAGGGGCTCGATCTCCGCGTAGAAGACGGAGCCGATGGCCGTGGAGTCCAGCTCGGTCACGGTCTCACGCAGGCCCTTGAACTGGTAGACGAGCTTGCCGGGAGCGGTCTCCTTCCGGTTCACCAGCGGAAAGCCGCGCCGGGTGAGGAGATCGATGACGCGGAGGGCCAGCTCGTCGGGAGGCTGGGCGCTGGTGAAATGCGACTGCTCGTAGCTCAGATATCTCCAGCTGCTCCCGCTGGTGTACCGAAGGGGAAAGCAGGCGGCTCCGAGAAGCAGCGGGAGGAGGAGGACGAGTCGTGAGATGCGCATGGCTGCCCCGTGACGAGGCAGCCAGGCGTTTTATTCGTCAGTGCTTGCTGGCGGTCGGCCGCACGATGATCTCGCTGACATCGACGTCCGCGGGCTGCTCGATGGAGAACAGGATGGCCTTGGCCACGGCGTCGGCCGGAATCGCGATCCGGCGGAACGCCTTCATCCCCTCCCGCGCCGCGGGATCCGAGATGCTGTCGGCGAGCTCCGACTCGGTGACCCCCGGGGAGATCACCGTCACCCGGATGTTGTCACCCGCCTCCTGGCGGAGCCCCTCGGAGATGGCCATGACGGCGAACTTGGTCGCGCAGTACACCGCCGCCGTGGGGACGACCGAGTGGCCGCCAATGGACGAGAGGTTGATGAACTGCCCACCGCCCTGCTTCTTCATCAGCGGCAGGCCCGCGGCGATGCCATGCAGAACGCCCCGGATGTTCACGTCGATCATCCGGTTCCATTCGTCGACCTTCAGGGCCTCCAGCATGGACAGCGGCATGACCCCCGCGTTGTTGATGATGACGTCCACGCGGCCGAACGAACCAAGCGCGAAGTCGACGAACGCCTCCATGTCCTCTCGACGGGTCACGTCGAGCTGCCGGTACCGGGCCGAGCCTCCCTCGGCGACGATGGCCTTCGTGAGCGCCTCGAGCCTGTCGGTACGCCTGGCGCCCAGCACCACATGAGCGCCGCGTCTGGCGAGCAGCCGGGCAGTCGCCTCGCCAATGCCACTGCTCGCTCCGGTGATGACGACGACCTTCCCTTGGATTCCAGACATTCGTAATCTCCGTGATGGGTTGTCTCAGAAGCCCCGCCGCGGGTGAGCAGCGGAACTGGGCGAAAACTAAGACCGGGGTGTCCGAGGTCGGTAGACCATTACCCGCCAGTTCTTGCCTGATCCTGCAAGGCGCCGCGAAGACGTCGGGGCGCGCCCGACCGGCCGGAGTTAAGCTGGAGCCCCATGGCAACGACCCCTCAGCTTCTGGCCGAGCTGGCCGCGTCGATCCAACGCTTCGCTCCTCGGGATGGCGTGCATCCGACGGCGATCGAGCGCCTGTCACTCATTCGCGCTTCGCGGCCCGGTGATGAGCCGCTCCATCTCGTTCATCAACCCGCGGTGTGCGTCATCGCCCAGGGCAGCAAGCGGGTGATGCTGGGCGAGGAGGTGTACCAATATGACGCCTCCCGCTACCTCGTGGCCTCGGTGGACCTTCCCGTCACGGCCCAGGTGGAGCAAGCCACGCCCCGGGCTCCCTATCTCTGCTTTCGTCTCGACATCGACCCTGGCGAGCTCGCCGACCTGGTCCTCCAGGCGGGACTGCCCGCTTCGCCCCAACGGAGCGCCTCCCGGGGCATGTTCCTCGGTCAGATCTCCCCGGTGCTGCTGGAGGCGGTGCAGCGGCTGGTGCGCTTGCTGGATACGCCCGAGGACATCCCCGCGCTCGCGCCGCTCGCCGTGCGCGAAATCCTCTACCGCCTGCTCAAGAGCGAACAGGGCTGGCACCTGCACCAGATAGCGACGAAGGAGAGCCAGACGCAGCGCATCTCCAAGGTCATCGGCTGGCTCAAGGAGCACTTCGCGGAGCCACTGCGGATCGAAGACGTGGCGCGGCAGGTGCACATGAGCACGTCCTCGCTGCATCACCACTTCAAGGCCGTCACGGCGATGAGCCCGCTGCAATACCAGAAGCGGTTGCGGCTCCAGGAGGCCCGCCGCCTCCTGCTCAGCGAGGACGTGGACGCGGCGACGGCGGGTTTCCGCGTGGGCTACGAGAGCCCCTCACAGTTCAGCCGCGAGTACAGCCGCATGTTCGGGGCGCCGCCCGCGCGGGACCTGCGGCGGCTGAGAGAGAACCTGGGAGTGCCGCTCGCATCGTGACCGGGCGGCGGTCGAGGCTCACTCCAGGCGAGCGTCCGCCCAGTCCGCGTGGTCACAGAAGCCACCATCCCCGGCGTCGCCCACGACCAGCCGGAGCTGCTTCCTGCCCTCGACGCTCACGTCCACCGACCGCGTGGCGCTCGCCCCCTTCATCGTGCCGCTGGTGAACAGCAGCTCCCCGTCCGCGTACACGGAGAAGACCACGGAGCCCGCGCTGCCCGTCTCGTCATCCACGCCGATGTCTGACTTGAAGCGGGTGTAGCCGCCCCCCTCCAGGTTGATGACGATCTCCGAGGCGGCGTGGACGCCCACGCCCTTGGAGTACGTTACCCCCGCCAGGGTGAGGGTGCGTCCATCCGTCGAGCCCTGCTCGCCGTTGCTCCGGTCCCGCTGGGCGGGGCCCACGCCGTTCTTCTGCGAGACCCACGGCAGGTCACTCACGTACACCCGGTTGTCTCGCATCACGACGTCCTGCACGTTCGTGGCGAAGAGCTTCTTCCCCTGCGTGCCGGGCACGAACGTGTTCTGCTCGATCAGGATGTTGCTCGGGTAGATGGCTGCCCCGCCATGTCCCGCGAAGATGGCATGGATTGAATGGGTGTTGGCGCTCATGTCGAAGACATTGCCGCGGATGGTGATGTCGTGTGAGTCGTTGATGATGAAGACATGGCTGCTCCACGAGGTCGATTCCGTGTAGCTGCGCGCGAACGTGTTGCCGGCCACGGTGATCGCCCGGCTCCTGTCCTCGATGTGGATCGGCTCGAAGCTGTACCCCTCGAACGTGTTGTTCAGGAGGTTCGCGCGCTGCACGTTCGCGAGCCCGATACCAAAGCCCGCGTGGTTCACGGTGCTCCGGTTGTCCCGGAAGGTGCTGTGGGAGACCTCGACGTCGGTCATTTCTCCCTGGGGCGAGTTGAACTCGAGGTCGTCGGCGAAGTTGTCATGGAACGTGCTCTGGGTGACGACGACGCCAGAGACACGGGTCTCGTGCTCACCGGGCTGGAACACGCCATAGGTCGTGTTGCGGATGGTGCACTGCTCGAGACGGATGTTGCTGTGAATCGCGGTCGCGGAGCCTGGCATGAAGATCACGCCGTGTGCATCGATCGAGCCCTCGGTGAGTCCCCCGTCGATGGTCACCCGCCGCATCGTGAAGTTGCTCGTGGGGGACAGGCGGATGATCATGGCGCTGCACTCCGCCGTCCGGACCAGCTCCAGATCCTCGAGCGTGACGTTCTTCCCGCTGACGCTGAAGAGCGAGCGATAAGCCTTGTCGTACGCGGTGTCGGCGTCCATGGAGATCCGCGAGGCGCCAGCGACACCACGCAACGTCACGTTCGAGGGGATGTTCAGCCACGGCACCCCGGCCGTCGTCAGCACGCGGCAGTCGCCCGGGGGAATCAGCAGCGTCCCGCCCCCCGCTTTCGAGAGCGCCGCGAAGGCCTTCTGGAAGGCCGTGCGCTCGTCGCGGAGGCCGTCGCAGACGGCACCGTACGTCCGCAGGTCCACCTGGGCCAGGGCCTCCTGCGTGGTCGAGACCTCGACGGGGCTCGCGAGTTCCTCCCCGTCCAGGGCGGTGTCGGGAGAGCAGCCAACGGCGGCGACGAGCAGGCTCCAGGCGCACAGCAGGGGGCGTCGGACGTGATGTCTGTTCTTCATTGTCTTCACTTCTCTCGCGGGTTTCGGGTTCCTTCGCGCCCTTGAACACCGGACTCGCGGAGATGTGTCACCGGGAGAGCCCCCTGGCGCGGGGTGGACGGCGCGGGTAGATCACCTCCCATGATGAAGAAGGTCCTCGTCCTCGGCGCCACGAGCGCCATCGCCCAGTCCACGGTGCGGCTGCTGGCCGCCCGGGGCGTGTCGTTGTACCTGGTGGGCCGCAACGCCGAGCGGTTGGATGCGGTCGCGAAGGATGCCCGGACGCGAGGTGCCGCCCGGGTGGAGACCGAGGCCCTGGACCTGGACGACCTCGCCCAGCACGAGGCGCTGGTGGAGCGCGCGGCGCTGGCGCTCGGCGGTCTGGATGGAGCCCTGCTCGCCCATGGAATCCTCGGCAACCAGGAAGCGGCGCAGCGCTCGTACGCGGAGGCGGAGAAGGTCCTCCGGACGAACTTCCTGAGCGCGGTGTCCCTGCTGACGCCGCTGGCCAACCGCTTCGAGGCCCAGAAGGCGGGGACCCTGGTGGTCATCTCCTCGGTGGCGGGAGACCGGGGGCGGCAGAGCAACTACGTGTACGGTGCCTCCAAGGGGGCCCTGAGCGTGTTCCTCCAGGGGCTGCGCAACCGGCTGGCGCGCTCGGGAGTGGCCGTGGTGACGGTGAAGCCGGGCTTCGTGGACACGCCGATGACGGCCGACATCAAGAAGAACGCCCTCTTCGCCACACCCGAGAAGGTGGCTCGCGGCATCGTCCGGGCCGCCGACTCGCGCAAGGACGAGGTCTACCTGCCCGGCTTCTGGGGCCCCATCATGTTCGCCATCCGCGGCATCCCCGAGCGCATCTTCAAACGCATGAAGCTGTGACGGGGCCGCCCGTCACTCGTCCAGCGCCTTGTTCAGCTCGCCCAGCTTGCTCTGGTAGCCCCCCTGGAGCCGGACGACCTTGCCGATGTTCGTGGCGAAGAGGAACACCGACAACAGCCCGATGACCACGAACATCAGCGTCCGCAGCGCGCGCATGCTGGACTCGGTGTGCTCCTGGGACACCTGGGCGAGCACCGGCTCCAGATCGCCCGTCCGCTCGGCGGTGGCGACGCGCCGGAGCGACTCCCCGTCGAGCACGTCGAGCCACTCCACCACATCCGTCAGGCTGGCTCCGGAGCGGAGGCGATGGACGGCCAGGGTGGTTCGGGAGCGGAGCCACACGCTCCCGGAGGCGTCGAGCGCCATCTTCAGGCTCAGCCCCGCCTCCACCCCCGCCCCGAGCGCCGCGCCCAGCACGAGGCTGAAGCGGCTGGCCTGAAGCTCCCGGTGCACGCGGCCCAGCAGGGGCACACGCATGCGCAGGCCCTCCCAGTGTGGCTCGATGGCCGGGGCCGCCAGCACCAGGGGCGCCAGGAAGGCCCCCAGCCCGATGGATGACACCAGCAGGAGATTCTGGAGCAGGTGGGAGATGAACGTCGCGAGGATCGCGTCCGCCTTCCCGGAAGCCATGATGCTGGTCGCGGTGTCCAGGAGGGAGCCACCGAAGAGGAACGCCGCCAGCAGGTAGCCGGGGTAGAGGCAGAGCATGACGGCGCGCCAGCGCATCCTCTGGGCTTCCTGCATCTGCTCGACGATGCGCGCCAGGGCCGTATCGAGTGTCCCCGAGACTTCCGCCGCCCCCAGCAGCTCCACCGTCTGCGGCTCGAACCAGCGGGGCTGACGCCGCATCGCCTCGGCCAGGCCGGAGCCCGCGGCCACGGCCTCGCCCACCTGGGCCACGGCCTGGCGGAATGGATCCTTCGCCGCACCACGAGACAGGTCGGAGAAGGCGATGGGCAGGGCCATCCCCGCCCGGATCATCCCGTGGAGCCCCTGGAAGAAGGTGAGGCGTGACCGGTGCCGGGCCATCGCCACGAGTGGATGCCGGGCCCAGGCCGTGGCCAGCCATCCGCTCCCCTCACGGGCGGGGACGGGGCGCTGTGCCGATCGCACGGCGCGGGGTTTGATCGACGAGACCGCGGGCTCCACGCGGGGAGGCCTCGGCCTGTTCAGGGGGTTGCCGTCTCGCTCTGCCACCCCCGCAGGTTAGGAGGAATCGGCACCCCATTGCCAATCGGGGCAGCCGCCTCAGAAGTAGTCGAAGCGGTTCGAGATGTACGCGCTGAGGTGATACTTGGAGTTGTCGACGTAGATCTTGAAGTAGTTGCCAACACCGCTGCTCAACCCGTAGGCCGTCCCGAGGCACTGGGTGCACACCGGGACGCCGTTCTTGGTGATGTTCCAATAGCCGTCGAGATGGTCCATTCCCGCGTTGGCCGTCAGGGAGACGAGCTGGAACTCGAAGATATCCCCGGAGATGTTCTTGGCGCGAGCGTTGACGAAGGCCTGACCGGTGGCCTCGTTCCAGCTCAGGGAGCAATTGCCAGACACGGCGGTGGCGTTGGTGGTCGACGGGTCGGACACGAACATCGGCTTGCTCGACCAGATGCTATGCACCTGACCGCTCCAGGCGATGACGGGGAACAGCGCGAACACGGCCAGCATGCCAATGCGGAGGTTCTTCATGGCGTCGTCTCCTGACGTGGTGTGAGCGCCTCGGGGCGCCTCACGGGACTCGGAATCCCGCCAGCAGGAGAAACCTGAAGCGCTAGTTTGTCAATGAATACTTGTTTTACCCTTCTGTCGTACCCCGGAGATGACTCCCTCGGGAGCATCCGATAGGGTCGAGCCATTTCGGTGAATGGACGGCCCAATGTCACCTCCTCTGTTCCGAGCCCTGCATCATGTCGCCCTCATCTGCTCGGACTACGAGCGGTCGAAGCACTTCTATTCGGAGGTCCTCGGCTTCCGGATCATCCACGAGGTCTATCGGGCCGACCGCGCCTCCCATAAGCTGGATCTCGAAATCAGCCCGACACAGCACCTCGAGCTGTTCTCGTTTCCATCGCCACCCGCACGCCTCACACGCCCGGAAGCCTGCGGCCTTCGCCATCTCGCATTCGCCGTCCAGGACATCGATCAGACACTCGCGGAGCTGCGTGCACGTGGCGTCGAGAGCGAAGAGGTTCGCGTGGATCCGGTGACCGGCCAACGCTTCACCTTCTTCCGGGATCCAGACGACCTGCCGATCGAGATCTACGAGCAGGAAGCCCGTTGAGCGGTTGAAGCCCACCGGGCACCGCCAGGCCGCGCTGTGTCCGCCCGGCGAACGGTTCGCCGATAGGGCCATTGTCGTCCGGGCAGCGGGCCCTACACTGGCGCTCCACCGCTGGAGGTACGGATGCCCCGCGAAGCTTCTCCTCGCCCGAGCCCGCGCAAGAAGACTCCCCGAGAGACCGCCGCGCCCGGTCCCCGGACGTTGGCCATCGACATTGGAGGGTCGGGCCTCAAGGCGCTCGTCCTCGGTCCGGATGGAAAGGCGCTCACCGAGCGCCACCGGGTGGTGACGCCCAAGCCCGCTACCCCCAAGGCGGTGATGGCGGCGCTGACGAAGTTGATCAAGCCCCTCGGCGAGTTCGACCGTGTGTCCGTGGGATTCCCTGGCGTGGTGGAGGAAGGGGTGACGCAGACGGCCCACAACCTCCACAAGGATTGGGAGGGATTCGACCTCGCTCAGGCCCTGAGCAAGGCGACCGGCCGCCCGACCCGCGTGCTCAATGACGCCGGCGTCCAGGGATTCGGGGTCATCGAGGGACGTGGGGTGGAGATGGTCCTCACCCTCGGCACCGGCCTGGGCTGCGCGCTGTACATCGATGGCAAGTACGTGCCCAACCTGGAGCTCGCCCACCATCCGTTCCGGCACGAGAAGACCTATGAGGAGTACGTGGGCGACGCCGCGCTGAAGCGGGTCGGCGCCAAGAAGTGGAACAAGCACGTGCAACGGGTGCTGGAGCAGATCCAACCCATCTGGAACCCGCGCCACATCTACCTGGGTGGCGGCAACGCCCAGCTCATCAACTTCCCGCTGCCCAAGAACGTGACGATCACCGAGAACATCGCCGGATTGCTCGGCGGCTTCGCGCTCTGGAAGGACGAGCCGAGGCCCCAGTAGGCCTGCTCGCTCCCCATCCGGCCCACGGAGCGCAAGACCGTCGAGCCTCATCCGGGCGTCCAGGATGCACACGATGAAGGGACGACGCGTGTCCGTCCCCGGAGCGCGTGATGCAGTTCCTCACGGATGGAGCGACATCATGGACAAGAAGGAATGGCTCAACCGGCCGATGGGCATCCCGGTGGATCCGGCGAAGCAGAAGGACCCCGAAGAGGACGGTGACAGGGTTCCCGCCGAGGGCCGGGCCGAGCGACTCAACGACGTGAGCGGCCAGAATGGTGGCCAGCGCTCCGAGGTCGGTCTGCCTTGGAAGGACACCTCGTTGGAGAGGGGTCTGTCCGACGAGTACGACAAGCACGGTGGGCGGGGTGAGCCCAAGGACGAGTGACTCCCGTCTCCACAGCGGGCGAGCGGGCCGGGTCTCGAATCCAGGCTCGCCCCGTCGCCGCTCCGCCGTGTGACGGTTATCCAGGAGAGGCCGGATGAACGTCTCCCCCTCTCTCGACAGGCCGCCACTCGTGACGGTGACCCCCGATGGGCTGTTCTGCCCACCCGGCGGTTTCCACATCGACCCCTGGCGGCCCGTGGCCCGCGCCCTCATCACCCACGCGCATGGGGACCACGCCCGGGGCGGTAGCCAGCGGTACCTCGGCGCGCGCCCCTCCCTGGGTCTGTTGCGCAAGCGGCTCGGCGCGGACTCGCACATCTCCACGCTCGACTACGGCGAGCGGCTGTCCCTCGGCGAGGTGACGGTCAGCTTCCACCCCGCCGGCCACGTGCTGGGCAGCGCTCAAATCCGCATCGAGCACCGGGGCGAAGTCTGGGTGGTGTCCGGCGACTACAAGCGAGACCCGGATCCGACGTGCGCTCCCTTCGAGCCCGTCCGCTGCGACACCTTCATCACCGAGGCCACCTTCGGCCTGCCCATCTACCGCTGGGACGACACCCGGCTCGTCGCCGCGGAGGTGCTGCGCTGGTGGGACGGCAACCGCGAGGCCGGCCGCGCCTCGGTGCTCTTCTGCTACGCGCTGGGCAAGGCGCAGCGGCTCCTCGCTGAGCTGGCCCGCCTCACGGACCGCGAGGTGCTGGTCCACGGCGCCACGCATGCACTGGTGGAGTGTTACCGCGAAGCGGGCGTGCACATGCTTCCCACCCGCCCTGTCTCCGAGGTGGAGAAGGGCACCTCCTACTCCGGTGCCCTCATCCTCGCCCCGCCCAGCGCCGCCGGCTCCACCTGGATGCGCCGCTTCGGCGAGCACGAGACGGGCTTCGCCTCGGGATGGATGCGCGTGCGCGGCAACCGGCGCCGCCGGGGTTATGACCGCGGCTTCGTCCTCTCCGACCACGCCGACTGGCCGGGTCTGTTGCGCACCGCGAAGGAGACGGGCGCCTCTCGCGTCCTCGTCACCCATGGCTCCAGCGACACGCTCGCGCGCTACCTGCGTGAACACGAGGGCCTCGACGCGGCCCCCCTTTCCACCCCCTTCGAGGGCGAGACGGAGGACTGACGCGTGCGGCGACTGGCGGACCTCTATGACACGCTCGACGCCACCACCTCCACCAACGCCAAGGTGGATGCGCTCGTGGCCTACTTCCGTGACACCCCTCCCGAGGACGCCGCCTGGGGCCTGTTCTTCCTCACCGGCCGCCGCCTCAAGCGCCTCGTCCCCCCCAAGGCCCTCCGCGAGTGGGTCCGCGACCTCACCTCCACCCCCGAGTGGCTCTTCGACGAGACCTACGCCGTCGTGGGCGACCTCGCCGAGGTCATCGCCCTCCTGCTCGACCAGACCGAGCGCCCCCAGGCCACCGAGGAGCTTCCCCTGTCCCGCTGGTTGGAGGAGCGATTGTTGCCCCTCGCCGGCCTCTCACCCCTCGAACAGCGCGAGCGCGTCACCGGCTGGTGGCACGTGCTCCCTCGCCGCGAGCTCTTCCTCTTCAACAAGATGCTCACCGGCGAGCTGCGCGTCGGCGTCTCCGACACCCTCGTCGTCCGCGCCCTCGCCCAGCGCGCCGGCCTCCCTCCCGCCTCCGTGTCCCACCGCCTCATGGGCACCTGGGCTCCCTCCCGCGCCTTCTTCGAACAGCTCATCGCCCCCGATGTCTCCGATGGCGACCGCTCGCGTCCGTATCCGTTCTATCTCGCCAGCCCTCTGGAGCAGCCCGTGGAACAGCTCGGTGACCGTGAGGGATGGCTCGTCGAGTGGAAGTGGGATGGCATCCGCGGCCAGCTCATCCGCCGCCAGGGCGGCGTCTTCCTGTGGAGCCGCGGCGAGGAGCTCATCACCGAGCGCTTCCCCGAAATCGCCGAGGCCGCCGCCAGCCTCCCCGATGGCACCGTCCTCGATGGCGAGGTGCTCGCCTACACGGATGGGCAGCCTCTTCCCTTCAGCCTGCTTCAGCGCCGCATCGGCAGGCAGAAGCTGACCTCCAAGGTGCTCGCCGAGGCTCCCGCCGCTTTCATGGCCTATGACCTGCTCGAGCTGGATGGACAGGACGTCCGCGCGCTTCCCCTCCGCGAACGCCGCGCCCGGTTGGAGTCCCTCCTCCGCGACCGGCCCCTGTTCCCCGTCTCCCCCGTCATCGATGCCCCCTCCTGGGAGGCTCTCGCCGAGGTCCGCCAGGAGTCCCGCTCCCGCAACGTCGAGGGCTTCATGCTCAAGCGCCTCGACTCCCCCTATCAGCACGGCCGCAAGCGCGGTGATTGGTGGAAGTGGAAGATCGACCCCTTCACCGTCGATGCCATCCTCCTCTACGCACATCCTGGACACGGACGCAGGGCCTCGCTTTATACCGATTACACCTTCGCCGTCTGGAACGGCTCGGAGTTGTTGCCCATCGCCAAGGCCTACTCCGGACTCACCGACGAGGAGATCGCCAGGCTCGACAGGTGGATCCGCGCGCATACCAAGGAGAAGTTCGGACCCGTTCGCTCCGTCGACCCTGTTCAGGTGTTCGAGCTGCACTTCGAGGGCATCGCCGCTTCCCCCAGGCACAAGTCGGGTATTGCCCTGCGGTTTCCTCGCATCGCCCGCTGGCGCTCCGACAAGACCCCTCGTGACGCCGATTCCCTGGAACGGTTGAAGGAGTTGCTCCATGCCCCCGCGTAGGCGCTCCAGGGGCAGCTCCACGGGCCCTCCCGTAGACCCTCACCCCGTCCCTCTCCCAGAGGGAGAGGGTTCAACCCGATTTCTACAGATACCCTCTCCCCCGTCCCCTCTCCCGGCGGGAGAGGGTGGTGCTTTGCTCTCGTGGTTCCAACTTCAGGGTTGGACTCCTTTTCCTTTTCAGCTGCGGGCTTGGGACTCGTATTCCCGTGGCCAGAGTGGGCTCATTCATGTCCCCACCGGCGCAGGGAAGACCTATGCCGCTTATATCGGCCCCCTCGCTGACGTCGCACACCATCGACAGAAGGGATTGCAGATCCTCTATGTCACTCCCCTCCGCGCTGTCTCCCGTGACATCGAGCTCGCTCTGAATGCTCCTCTGGCAGCCCTCGACGCCGATATCTCCGTCGAGAGCCGCACCGGCGATACCTCCTCCTCCATCCGCCGCCGTCAGCGTGAACGGCTTCCCGAAGTCCTCATCACCACCCCAGAGTCCCTCTCCCTCCTCCTGTGCAACGAGCGCGCTCACGAGCTCTTCTCCTCCCTCCGCTGCGTCATCGTCGATGAGTGGCATGAGTTGCTCGGCTCCAAGCGCGGCACCCAGGTCGAGCTCGCCCTCGCCCGCCTGCGTCGCTTCTCCCCCGGTCTGCGCACCTGGGCCCTCTCCGCCACCCTCGCCAACCTCGACGAGGCCGCCCGCGCCGCCGTCGGTCCTCACGTCTCTCCCTCCTTCATCCGCGCCGACCTCGCCCGCCCCGTCCGCATCGAGACCCTCCTCCCCGACTCCGTCGACGCGTTTCCCTGGGCCGGTCACCTCGGCTTCTCCATGTTGCGCAAGGTCGCCGACTGGCTCGACCCCTCTCTCTCCACCCTCCTCTTCACCAACACCCGCTCCCAGGCCGAGCGCTGGTATGAGGGGCTCCGTTTCCTCCGCCCCGAGTGGGAGCACGTCCTCGCCCTCCACCACGGCTCCATCGACCGCGAGGCCCGCGAGCGCGTCGAGCGCGGTCTCAAGGATGGCGGCGTGCGTCTCGTCGTCTGCACCTCCTCGTTGGATCTCGGCGTGGACTTCGGCCCCGTGGAGCGCGTGGTCCAGGTGGGCAGCCCCAAGGGCATCGCCCGCACCCTCCAGCGCGCCGGCCGCGGCGCCCACCGCCCCGGCGCCACCGCCCACCTCCTCTTCGTCCCCACCCACGCCCTCGAGCTCGTCGAGATGGCCGCCGCCCGCGAGGCCCTCTCCCACGGTGAGGTGGAGCCCCGCTCTCCCCTCCACCAGCCACTCGACGTGCTCGCCCAGCACCTCGTCACCTGCGCCCTCGGCGGCGGCTTCACCCGTGAAGCCCTGCTCGCGGAGGTCCGTGACACCTTCGCCTACCGCGGCCTCTCCGCGGAGGATTTCGACCGCACCCTCCTCCTCGTCACCGAGGGCGGCCCCACCCTCCGCGCCTACCCGCAGTTCCGCCGCGTCCAGCGCATCGAGGACCGTTATGTCGTCGCGGACGCACGCGTCGCCCGCCTCCACCGTCTCAACGTCGGCACCATCGCCTCGGATGCCACCGTGGAGCTGCGCTACCTGAAGGGCCCCCGGCTGGGCACCGTCGAGGAGTCCTATGTCGGCCGCCTCCGCCCCGGCGACACCTTCCTCTTCGCCGGCAAGCGGCTCGAGTTCCGCATGATGAAGGACCTCACCGCCTATGTGCGCGCCGCCAAGGAGCGGGCCTCGGCCACGCCACGCTGGAGCGGTGGACGGCTGCCCCTCTCCGGCTCCCTGGCCGCCGCCGTCCGCCGCGCCTTCCACGCCGTGCGAGAAGGACACCTCGACTCCGCGGAGCTCGAAGCCGCCCGCCCCGTGCTGGAGGCCCAGTCCCGCCTGTCCCGGCTTCCCTCCCGTGACGCGTGTCTCGCCGAGCTCTGCCACACCCGCGAGGGACACCACCTCTTCCTCTACCCCTTCGAGGGCCGGCTGGTTCACGAGGGTCTCGCCGCGCTGCTCGCCCTGCGTCTCACCCGACTCCAGAAGGCCACCTTCAGCCTCGCGGTGAACGACTATGGCCTGGAGCTGCTCACGCCCTCGCCCTTCCCCTTCGAGGAGGCCCTGCGTCCCGCCCTCTTCACCCGCGAGCACCTGGTCGAGGACATCCTCGAGAGCGTCAACCTCGGCGAGCTCGCCCGCCGCCAGTTCCGCGACGTGGCGCGCGTCGCCGGGCTCGTGATGCCGGGGCTCCCCGGCGCGCGCAAGTCCACCCGCCAGGTGCAGGCCAGTGCCGGCCTCCTCTATGACGTCTTCGCCCGCTACGAGCCGGACCATCTGCTGCTCGCCCAGGCCCGGCGCGAGGTGCTGGAGCAGCACTTCCAGCAGGTGCGGCTCGTGAGCACCCTGGAACGTCTGGAGCGCTCGCCCCTGGAGCTCGTCCACGTTCCACGTCCCACGCCCCTGGGCTTCCCGCTCGTCGTCGAGCGCATCGGCGCCACCCTCTCCAACGAGTCCCTCGTAGACCGGGTGGAGCGCATGAAGGAGAAATGGCTGCGCGAAGAATCACTGTCCGCATAGACGGCACCGACCTGGAGCTGTGCCCCGAGCGCGCCCTCCATTGGCCCGAGGGCGGCGTGCTCGCGGTGGCGGATCTGCACTGGGGCAAGCCGGAGAGCTTCCACCAGCACGGCATCCCCCTGCCCCCCGAGGTGCTGGAGGATGACCTCGCCCGCCTCTCCGCCGCGCTGCGCGCCACCGGTGCCCGCAGGCTCCTCCTGGTGGGGGACCTCGTCCACTCGCGCCGGGGTCTCACCCCGGAAGTGCTCGAGCGCGTGACCGCCTGGCGCTCCGGCCACGACGTGGAGATGGTGCTGGTGCGCGGCAACCACGACCGGCACCTGGACTCGCTGCCCCCCTCGTGGCGGATGGCGTTGGTGGAGCCCTACCTCGACGAGGGCCCCTTCCGCTTCTCCCACCACCCCGAGCCCGCCCGGGGGCGCTACGTCTGGGCGGGCCACCTCCACCCCACCGTGCGGCTCTCCACGGGCGCGGACCGGCTCCGCCTGCCCTGCTTCCACCTGGGCACCGGGGTCGGCGTCCTGCCCGCCTTCAGCGCCTTCACCGGTGGCATGGACATCCGCCCACGCTCCGGCGAGCGCCTCTTCGCCATCGCCGGAGACTCCGTGGTGGAGGTGCCCCCCTCACGCTCCTCCCGGAGGACCCGGGGTTGAAGCCCCTACCGCGCCTTCAGGCGCAGCCACACGCCATCCTTCGCGCGCATGCTGAGGCCGATGTGCAGCTTCGCCTCCCGTCCCGGGATGGCCGACACCTCGAAGCGCTGCGCGACCCGCGAGAGGATGAGCTGCCCCTCCATCAGCGAGAACTCCTTGCCGATGCACGTCCGCGTCCCGGCCCCGAAAGGCAGCCACGCCTGCTTGTGCCGTCCCTCGGAGCGCTCCGGCGTGAAACGGTCCGGATCGAACCGCAGCGGCTCCTCCCAGATCGCCGGGTTGCGGTGCACCAGGTACGAGAAGACGCCCATCGTGCTCCCCGCCGGAATCCGGAAGCCATCGAGCTCGTCCTCCTCCACCGTCTGGCGGGCAATCCAGTACGAGGGCGAGTACAGCCGGAGCGCCTCCTGGAACACGTTGCGCGAGTACTGGAGCTGGCGCAGGTCGGCGAACACGGGCGCGCGCTGGCCGAGCACTCCGTCCACTTCCTCCCGCAGCCGCCGGGCCGCCTCCGGATGCTGGCTCAGCAGGTTGAGGGCCCAGCCCAGGCTCACCGACGTGGTCTCGAATCCGGCGACGAAGAAGCCCACGGCCTCGTCCCGGATCTGCGCATCCGTCATCCGCTCGCCCGTCTCGGCGTCCACCATGTTCAGCATCAGCGTGAGCAGGTTGTCCTCCGCCCCACCCTTGCGTCCCTGATCGATGACGCGGAAGAGGATCTCCTCGACGATGCGAATCGCCTCCCGGTAGCGAGCCCGGCCCGGCACCGGAGCCCACTCCGGCAGGTTGTGCGTCATCATCCCGAACAGCATGTAGTCGATGATGTACGTCACCTCCCGCGCCGCCCGCTTCAGGTCCTCCTCCGCCAGCCCGCTGCCGAACATGGTGCGCACGAGCACGTCCATGGTGATGCCGGCGAAGGCCTGGGCGACATTGAAGGGCTCCCCCGTCCGCGCCACCTGCTCCCATCGCTTCAGGTGCTCGTCGATGACCTCCACCATGCTGTCCGTCAGCGCCATCAGCCGCTGGTGGTGGAACGCGGGCTGGACCAGGCGCCGCTGCCGCTTCCAGTACTCCCCCTCGCTCACCGGCAGCCCGTTGCCCAGGAACGTCCGCATCGAGTCCCACATGGGGCCGTTCTTCGAATAGTTCTTCTGGTGGTCCACCATCACGTGCTGCACGTGCCGGGGGTGCGTCAGGATGATGGCTCGCGAGAGGCCCAGCTCCAGGGTGTAGATGTCACCGTGCTTGCGCCGGGCCGCCTCCAGGAAGTCGAAACGATCCTTCAGGAGCCCAGGCAGCGCTCCGATGAGCGGAAAGCCCTCCACCTTCGGCGGCAATGGACGGATCTGCTGATTCATGCGTCACCACTCCTCGGCTGGGGACCCGATGCACTCACGGGCCTTCGAGACCCGCTCAGCGTAGCGCGAGAGCGCTCATGGCCGCTCGCCACCGGGCCAGGAGCGGCGCACGAGAGCCTCGTCCTCCATGCCAGCCCTGGAAAACATCACGCGCCGAGCACCCGGGCCCCCCCATGGAGCGCCGCCGCGCGCTCGCCTACACTCCCAACCCGTGAGCCCAAACCTGCGCGTCCTCATCGCCGATGACGAGCTCGTCGCCCGCAAGCGCCTCGTGCGCCTGCTGACGGCCTTCCCCGATGTCTCGGTATGCGGCGAAGCCGCCGATGGCGCGGCCGTGCTCGACGCGGTGCGGGCCGGCGGCGTGGACGTGGTGCTGCTCGACATCCACATGCCCGGGCTCAGTGGCATGGACGCGCTCGCGCTGCTGCCCGCCGACGGCCCCCGCGTCGTCCTCGTCACCGCTCATGCCGACCACGCGGTGGACGCCTTCGAGCACGGCGCCGTGGACTACGTCCTCAAGCCCGTGGAGGCCTCGCGCCTGCAGAAGGCGCTGGAGCGGGTACGGACCCGGCTCGCGCCCAGAGCCGCCGAGCCGGGCAAGGGCTCCGCCGTCGAGCAGCTGGCGCGGCCCCTGGCCCGGCTTCCCATTCCCACCCGCCAGGGCATCGTGCTGGTGGACCCGGAGACCATCTCCCACGCCACGCTCGAGGACGAGCTCGTCACCGTCTTCACCGCCCAGGGCGACTACCTCACGGACTTCACCCTCCAGGAACTGGTGGACCGGCTTCCCACCGAGGGCTTCTACCGGGTGCACCGGCGCGCCCTGCTCAACCTCGCCCACGTCACCCGGCTGGAGCCGCTGGAAACAGGCGGGTACCTGGCACGCACCGCCCGTGGACACATGGTGGAGGTGAGCCGACAGTCCGCCCGCGAGCTACGGCGGATGCTCGGCCTGCGCCGTGGCGTGGAGGACGAGCCCGGGGCTTGAGGCCGCCCGGCCGGGCCTGCGAGCATGCGCCCCATGCTTCAAGACCCGTCCGTCTCCCCGCGCTCCGGTGCCCTCTGCGCCGAACACTCCGACCGCGCGGCCGCCATCATCTGTGCCCGGTGCGGCAGCTACGCCTGTGAGCTGTGTCTCCGCAGGGGGTTCGACCGCGGGGACTACTGCTTCCGCTGCGTGCCGGCCTCGGCGCCGCTCGCGGAGCCGGGCTCTCGTCTCGCCGCCGCCCTCATCGACCAGTTCGCCATCAGCCTCCCCATGTTCGTCCTGACGATCGTCGGCGGCATCGCGAGCAGCTCGGAGGGCGGCGGGGGGCTGGCGCTCTTCTTCACGCTCGCGGGGGTGATGGGAACCCTCGCCGTGCTCTGCTATCAGCTCTACCTGCTCGTCACGACGGGCCAGAGCCTCGGCAAGCGCACGATGGGCATCAAGGTGGTCCGCCTCGATGGAAGCCCGGTGGACCTCGGCCGGCTCATCTTCCTGCGCAACGTCGTGCCGTGGTTCATCGGCACCGTCACCTGCAACCTCTTCAGCCTCGCCGACCCGCTCTTCGTCTTCGCCGCCGACCGCCGGTGTCTCCACGACCACATCGCGGACACCCAGGTCATCAAGGTGGAGGAGCACACCGGCTGACAGGCGTGCCCGTTTCCCCTGGCCCCTCCGCCCGGTGACGACCGGGCGGAGAGACTCCCGCTCAGCCCTTCGTGGCGAGGACCACGCGGTTGGGGAAGCTCGACTTGGAGCCGCGCAGCGCGTTCTCGGCGGCGGAGATCAGCTCCTGCTCGTTGCGCGCATGGTCCGGGAAGACGGCCACCGCGGCCGTCACCGTCACCTCGCCCACGGCCTCGCCGCTGCCCTCGGGCACGTCCAGCTCCTCCACCGCCTTGCGCAGCTTCTCCGCGTAGGCGCGTGCCCGCTCCAGGTCCGCGTTGCACAGGACGACCCCGAACACGTCCCAGTCGTACCGGGCGGCGATCTCCGAGGAGTTGTCGCTCCGGGCGTGGGTGACGGGGTCCTCCATCAGCTCGTTCACCAGGTGCGCCACGCGGCGCAGCAGCTTGTCGCCTTCGGCGTACCCGCGCGAGAGGTTGAAGCGCCGGAAGCCGTCGATGTCGATGAGCACCAGCGCCAGCTTCTGCTCCCGGCGCCGCGCGCTCACCAGCCCGGCGCTCAGCGCCTCCTGGAAGTAGCGGTGGTTGTAGAGCCCGGTGAGCCCGTCGCGGAACGCCAGCCGCTCGCTCTCGGGAATGAGCGAGACGCCCTTGGGGTCCCCCGGCCGCGCATCGCCGGTCTTGGGGCGCACGCCCGGAGGAGGCGTCGTGCCCGGCTTGCCCGCCGCCGGCTTGGCGGGGCGCAGGCCGAGCTGCTCCTTGAGCTCCTGCACCATCTTGTCGCGGATTTGCACCAGCGCGGCGTTGTGCACCGCCTGGCCGACCGTGTTCTTCAGCTCCTGCTCGGTGAACGGCTTCGTGAGGAAGTGGTTCACCCGCGCCTCGTTGATGGCCTTCTGGGCGTCCTCCAACTTCTGGGAGGCCGTCACGAGGATGCGCGCGGCATGGGGTTGAAGCTCGGCCACCTTCTTGAGGAGGTCGACGCCCATCAACCCATCGCCGAGGTTCTGATCCGACACCACGGCATGGAGTTGTTCCCGCTGGAGGAGCTCGAGCGCCTCCTCAGCGGAGCGGGCAAGAAAGACGGTGAAGTCCTTGCTCAGGTAGTACTGCATCAAGGCCAGCATCGTCCGGTTGTCCTCGACGACGAGGACCTTCGCAGCAACAGGCTCACTCACCAGGGCAGACCAACCAACGAGAGGGGAGGAAGATGGATGGAGCGTCGCAAAGGTGAGGGGCTGCTCGCAAGTCCTCGTCGAAAGTCCTGACCCGGTTCAGTCCAGCGGCCACTCGTGGACCGGCCTGCCGGACGCCGCGTGCGTCATATAACGCTCCAACAAAGCCCCCAGTGCGTCCGGCCGGGGCATGTGTGCTTCCAACCGGGCCAACATCTTCCGCTGCCAGCGTGCACCCGTCTGCTGAGCGCGCAATCGGGCCGCCACCACGGAAAGCAGCGAGTCCGCCTCCTCGGCCTCCACCCCAGCGCCCACCAGGCCCTGGCGGGCCACGGGCAGCAGCCGCTCCACCAGGGCCACCGCGGGCACCAGCCGGGGAGAGGGCGCGGTGCGCTCGGGCCACAGCAGCATCGCGTCCAGGCCCTCCTTGGCCGCGCGCAGGAAGTTGCCCCGGGCGCACGTGAAGGGCAGCCCCGGCAGCAGCGACTCCACCTCGTCGGCGAGCCCCAGCGTGAGGCCCAGCAGCAGCGCCCCGTTGGCCAGCATGTCCACCACCGTGGGGCCCGCCGGCAGCGCGCGCATCTCGATGCGGACGTGCCCCCCCGCGCTCGGGTCGTAGATGGCGCGGTTCCAGCTCCACACCGTGCCCTGGTGCAGCCGGAGCTCGTCCAGCCGGGGCAGTGCACCCTCCGCCAGGCGTGCGAGCGGCGACTCCGTACCGAGCACCGGCAGCAGCGGCGCGTGCAGCGCCACCGACTCGGCGAACAGCTCCAACGCCCCCTGGCGTGCCCAGCCGTGCCCGAAGGTGACGCGCCCGTGCTGCGGCGCCTCGGACGGGGCCTCGCCCCGGTCGTCCACCGCCTGCCGGAAGAGCGCCACGCGCGTCTCGTCCCACAGCCTCCGCCCCAGCAGGAAGGGCGAGTTGCCGCTCACCGCCAGCACCGGCGCCGTCGCCAGCTGGGCCGCGTTGTACATCCGCGCGAAGTCCGCCGGGTCCACGCGCAGGTGGTACTGCAGCGAGGTGTTGGCGCCCTCCAGCGACACGTCGTCCCACTCCAGGGTGAGCCGGTCCTCTCCGCCGATGACCACGCGGATGGGCTCCTGGCGCCGGCGGCGGATGGCGGCCGACAGCGCCCGGTAGCGCGGCTGCGCCGTGAGGGCCCCGCTGCCCAGGTCCGCCTCGCGCAGCGTGGGGAGGATGCCCGTCACCGCCACCCGTGCCCCCTGCGTGGCCGCCGCGCGCCGCACCTCCGCCAGCGCGCTCTCGAACTCCGCGCGCATCGCCGTGAAGGGACGCCCCGCCAGCGGCGCCGGCCGCAGGTTGCACTCGAGGTTGAACCGGTCGATCTCCACCGTCACCCGCGGGTCCATCGTCTGGCTCATCACCTGCCGGTTCACCGGCAGCGGGTACCCGGCGGCATCCACCAGGAACATCTCCAGCTCGGCCCCGATGGTGCGAGGCCCCACGCCGAAGCCCGGACGCGCCAGCACCTGCCGCAGCGCCTCCAGGCTCTCGGTGAGCCGCTGACCGAAGCGCTCGTACTCCTCGGGCTCGAACGTCTCTTTCTGGATTTGAAGACCCATGGTGGCGGAGCCTCAGGGAAAGGGAGGCGGAAGAGGAAAGAGCTCGGTGTCGCGCGGCCTCTGGGAGGAGACGCGTTGCTCCAGCAGCCGCCGCGCGAGGGCGTGCGCCTGCACGCGAATCTCCGGGATGGCCGTGGTCTCCCACAGCTCGCCCCGGCGAAGGGGCCCGAGGGTGAACAGCACGGGCGAGGGCTCGCCCTCCGCGTCCAGCAGCGCGCCCCCCGGATCCGTGGCCAGGCCGAGCCCCAGCGCATCCGCCCGGGCGTGCCCCGCCGCGAACAGCCCCCGCAGCAGCGGGTGCGCGCGAGCGATGGTGCCATCAGGGCCGGTGCAGTTGATGACGCGCTGGACGAGCAGCGTGTCCTCGTGCGCGAGGCCACGCCGACGGAAGCGGACCTCCACGCCCGGGTCGACAGGCCGGAAGCTCCGCACACGGGCCGCGTGGATGCTCAGCACGCCGGTCCGCTGGAGCCGCTCGAGGACCTCGCCCACCGCAGGAGCCATGCGGTGGCGGTGGACCTCCCAGAAGGAGCGCAGGTGGCGCAGGAAGCGGCGCTGCTCCGGCTCGGGCAGGTTCCGCCACAGCGAGACGATGTGGGGCCGCAGGGCATCCATCACGCCGCGCCAGCCCTCGTCCTCGCGAGCGAGCCGGACCTCCTGGCGCAGCGTGCGCAGCATGGCGCGGATGCTCGGGGGCTCTTGGAACTCCGCGAGCGCGCGGACGGAGGCGGGGCGATGGACGTGCGGGAGCAGCCCATGCCGGGAGAGGGCGTGGATGCGCCCCTGGTGTCCCCGCTCGACCAGCGACAGCACGGTGTCCACCATCGTCAGGCCCGTGCCGACGAGCATCACGGTGTCCTGGGGTCCGACCCGCTCCAGGGCGCCTTCGAGCCAGGGCGACCGGATGTAACGGGGGCTCGTGTACAGGCCGCCGTCCTCCACGGACAGGTCCGCGGGGAGGGAGTTGCCCACCGCCAGCACCGCCATCCGCGCCTCGAGCACCGGGCCGCCCTCGAGCGCCACCCGGACCGAGTCCCCCTCCTGGGCGATGGACACGACCTCGCCCGACAGGAACTCCAGCTCGACGCCCGGCGCCGCGTCCCGCCGCGCCTCGTGCAGCACGTCCTCCAGGTACTGGCCGTAGCGCCTGCGCTGCGCGAAATCTCCGGGCCCCGTCCCCGGCTCGACACGACGCATCCACCGGAGGAAGTGCTCCGGGTCATCCGGGAAGGCGCTCATCCTCCCGGTGGGCACATTGAGCAGATGGCTCGGGCTCTCCGTCGAATAGGCCAGACCGGGGCCCATGCGCCCCGTCCGCTCCAGCAGCGCGACCCGAAAGGGCGCACGAGCACCCCTCAACAGTTGCGCCGCCAACAACGTACCGCTGGCGCCCCCACCCACGACCACCACATCCCATCGCCGCTCCATCCGCACACAGGGAGGGTAAGTCGCGTGGGGTGGCCCTACATCCCCCCTTGACTGTCTACTCCCCACGAAAGGGGATCAATCTGACGTCGAGGCATCAGAAGGGCACCGGGCGAGGGAGCGAGCGCTGGCTCCCGAGGCAGGGTGGACGGGCTCCTGGTTTCTCGCATTCCATGAGTCAGGCGCCCGGGTGTGTTATCGCTCGATGACCATGCAGTCCACGCCCGTCACCTCACCGGTCAACCTGTATGACCTGCCGCGTGCCGCCCTCGGCGAGCTACTCGCCGGCTGGGGCTATAGCGCCTACTACCGCGACCTGCTCTGGGAGGCCCTCTACCGCCAGCAGGTGGAATCCCTCGACTCCCTCCCCGGGCTGCGGCCGGACCTCGTCCGGGCACTCCAGGAGCGCGCCCACCTGGAGCGGCCCTCCACGCACCATGAGGTCTTCAGCTCCGACGGCTACACCCGGAAGCTGCTGCTGCGGCTGCGCGACGGACAGACCGTGGAGACGGTCCTCATGCGCTTCAAGGGCCGGGCCACCGTGTGCCTCAGCACCCAGGCCGGCTGCGCCATGGGCTGCGTCTTCTGCGCCACCGGACAGATGGGCTTCGTGCGGCACCTGTCGCCCGGGGAGATCATCGGCCAGGTGCTGCACGTCACCCGCATCCTCCGCGAGACGAACGAGTCCCTGCGCAACGTGGTGCTGATGGGCATGGGCGAGCCCCTGCACAACTACGACGCCACGCTGGCCGCGGTGGACATCATGGTGGACCAGCTGGGGCTCGCGCTGGGGCCGCGCTTCATCACCCTGAGCACCGTGGGCGTGGTGCCGGGCATCCGCCGGCTCGCGGACGAGGACCGGCCGGTGCAGCTCGCCGTCAGCCTCCACGGCGCCACGGACGCGGAGCGCGGCGCGCTGGTGCCCGCGGCCCGCAAGTGGCCCCTGGCCGAGCTGATGGACGCCTGCCGCTACTATGTGGAGAAGCGCAAGCGCCACATCTTCTACGAGTGGGCGCTCATCGCCGGGCAGAACGACACGCCCGAGCAGGCCCACGCCCTGGGACGATTGCTCGAGGGCATGGAGGCGCACGTCAACCTCATCCCGCTCAACCCCACGGTGGGCTACGGCCAGAACCCCAGCGGCCCCGAGGCCGTGCGCGCCTTCCAGGACATCCTCGCCAGCTACGGCCTGCCCAGCACCGTGCGGCAGCGCCGCGGCATCGACATCGACGCCGGCTGCGGCCAGCTCAAGGCCGCCGTGGAGCGCCCGCGTCCCTCGCGGCAGCCCACGACGGCCTGAGGCACGGCCGGGGACGATCCTTCGTGACGAAACGAGCGCATCATCGACGTGCCCGCCGGCACTGGGTAGGATGACCCACCTATGGAGGACGCGGTTCCCATCCTCAATATGGAGCACCTCGCGCGGCTGCGCGAGCTCGTGGATCCCGAGGAGCCCCAGGCACTCGCGGAGCTGGTCCACCGTTACCTCGCCAGCATCCCCCCGCAGCTCGAGGACATGCGCCAGTTGCTGGCCGCGGGCAAGGCCGAGGCCCTGGAACACGAGGCACACGGGCTGGCCGGAAGCAGCGGGATGTACGGGATGCCGCGCGTGCGTCAGTGCAGCCAGAAGCTGCAGGCCCGCGCCAGGCGCAACGAGCTGAGGGGCGCGGAAGAGTTGCTGGCAGACGTGGAGCGCGCCTTCGAGGAGGCACGACCCAGGCTTCTGGCCGAGCTCCTCGGGCCGGCCGCCAGCACCCCCAAGGTCACTCCCTGACCCTGGAAACAGGGCCGATGTGGCATCTTCCGGCCCATGCGCCCCTCCTCCTCTCCACACGTCGCCATCGTCGGCGCCGGACCCGCGGGCTCGTCCGCGGCCACGTTCCTCGCCCAGCAGGGCGCCCGCGTGACGCTGCTCGAGCGCAACCACTTCCCTCGCGACAAGACCTGTGGAGATGGCTGCACGCCCCGGACGCTGTGGATGCTGGAGCGGTTGGGGCTCGGTGAGCTGCCCGCCGCCGAGGCCGCGATGGTGGACTCCGTCTACACCATCTCTCCGGGGGGCGTGGTGCTGGAGATCGGCATCCCCACCCGCCTCTTCGGCGGCAAGGCCTGCGCCATTCCCCGCCAGGTGCTCGACGAGCGCCTCGTGCAGCGCGCGGTCCAATCCGGCGCCGAGCTGCGCGAGGGTGTACAGGTGGAGGGCATCGAGCGGGACGCGAAGGGCATCCTCCTGCGCTGCCGCGAGGGTGAGCCCCTGCGCGCCGACGTGGTGCTCGGGTGTGATGGCTCGCCCTCGGTGGTCCGGCGCGCGCTCGGGGCACCCGACTTCCCGAAGCACGAGGGCGCCTTCGCCGTCCGCGCCTACTACGAGAACGTCCAGCTCTCGCACCCGCGCAGCATGGCCTTCTTCTGGGAGGAGGAGCTGCTGCCCGCCTACGGGTGGATCTTCCCGCTGCCGGGCGGCCGGGCCAACGTGGGGCTGGGCATGCGGGCGGACCAGCTCGCCGCGTCCGGGGCGAAGCTCCCCGAGCTGATGGAGAAGTTCTGCGCGAGCCCCAACGTGGCCAAGGAGCTGGCCGGCGCCAGGCGCATCGGGAAGGTGAAGGGGCACCACCTCCCGTTCGGCTCCTTCGCCCGGCACACCATCTTCGACCGGGCGCTGCTGCTGGGAGACGCGGCCGGCTTCGTCAACCCGCTCACGGGCGAGGGCATCGAGTTCGCCCTGGAGTCCGGAGCCTTCGCCGCCGAGGCCGTCGCCGAGGCGGTGGCCTCGGGAGACTTCTCGGCCCGGGGGCTCGGGGGTTACGGGCGGCGCTGGGAGACGCGCTTCCGCACCGCGTTCCACCTCAACCGCCGGCTGATGCGCGCCTTCGAGCGCCCCCGGTTGCTGGACCGCATCTTCCGCGCGGCGGACCGCAGCGCGCGCGTGCGCGACGAGCTCATCGACATCCTGAGCGGCGAGGCCACGAGCATCTCCTGGCGCTTCCTCGCCGCGGTGGTGCTCGGGCGCTGAGCGGCATGCACCGGTGAGTGTTCACCAGCGGAGCGAGCACGGCCCGCGCGCAGACGCGTACCACACGACACTGACACGTGTCCGACGCTCGCCATCAAGGCCCCGATGCCCCCTTGCACGCCCTTGCCGCATGGGCACATTCTTCATGCGGACGGCCAAACAGGGAGGTGGGCATGCTTTCCATCCACGAGCACGCAACGCTGGAAGAGGCGAGCGCGGAGCTGCTCGATTTCGTCCTCGAGCCGTCCAATTGGATGGCGTCACAACCGGCCAATCAGGCGCCGGCTTCCGTGCCGGGCGAGGACGTGCGTTACCAGCGGCGCGTGGGCCCGCTGCGCATCTTCGCCATCGTGGAAGTGGCTCCCTCGCTCGAGGTCTTCCTGCGCGTCGCCTTCCGCGCGCCCGGCCTCACGCCGGTGAAGGCCGCGGACCACCTGGAGAAGTTCCTCAAGCAGCGCCTGCCCCTCACGCCCAACAGCGAGTGGCAGGTGGAGGTGGATGATCGCCGGTGGATCCACTTCGTGCGCCGCTACGCGGCCCCGCGACTGCAGGCCTGAGCGGCCCGGGCGGGCTCAGTGCAACGCCCCTCCGGGGACGTGCTTCTGCCCGCCCACCACCTGGCCCTTCTTCACCTCGATGAGCCAGTAGCCCTCGCGCCCCGCCTGGGTGGACGAGCCCGCGCCGAAGACATGCGGGCGCTCGGCGGTGGCCGGGTGGTGGTAGCGCTGGTGGATGTGTCCGTGCAGTACCGCGTAGCGCGGCCCCGGCAGCAGTTGGAAGAGCGCCTGCGCGTCCCTCAAGCCGTGGAAGTAGCGATCCGCCCGGCCGTGGTGGGTGAGCGGCGCGTGGTGCACCACCACCAGGAGCGCCCGGCCCGCGAGCCTCGGGTCCTTCACCAACGCCGCCAGCCCGTCCAGCTGCGCCGGGCCGATGAAGCCCTGCGCCATGCCCGGCACGAAGGGCACGCGCGCCGACAGCAGCCCCACCACCGCGGCCTCCTCCCCCACCAGGCGCACGAAGGGGAAGGGCCCCTCGCGCCGGTGCTCGGGCAGATCGCTCTCCAGCAGGTGGCCGAAGTGGCGCGCGAAGCGGCCCACGCGGTGGCTGCCCGGGGTGAAGACGTCGTGGTTGCCGGGAATGATGGTGCAGCGGCGCGGATCCTCGGCCAGGGCACCGAGCGACTCGCGCACGACCTGGAACTCCGGCTCCAGCGCGTACGCGGTGACGTCCCCGGAGAGGATGAAGTGATCCGCCCCGAGCCCCTCGGCATCACGCGCGATGGTGGCGAGCGTCTCGGGGGCTCGCGCGTAGGCCTTGCTGCGGCCTCCCACGGACAGCTCGGCCAGGGCGAGCCAGCGCCGCCAGCCGAGCTTGCGCAGGGGCAGGGAGAAGTAGTTCGCGGTGATGTGGACGTCGGAGCAGTGGAGGAAGCGCATCGGGTTCATCCAGGGCACGACGGGTGACGCGGGCACGCCTCCCCGCCCGGCGGAGAGCCGGGAAGTAACCTTCCGCCGGGCCCGAGGCCAGCGAAAGCTGTGCATGCCCCGTCCAGGGACCAAGGTGGGAGCGGCGGGTTCGCTCCAGGCGCGCTAGGCTGCCGTCCGGTAAACCCATGAGCTTCCGCGGACGCTTCGCGCCCAGCCCCACCGGCCGCATCCACCTCGGCAACGCCCGCAGCGCCCTGCTCGGCTGGCTCCAGGCCCGCGCGGCTGGCGGCCAGTTCCTGTTGCGCATCGAGGACCTCGACCGCGCGCGTTGCAGGCCGCAGTACCTCGAGGACCTGTACCGGGACCTCGAGTGGCTGGGGCTGGACTGGGACGAGACGCCCCTCGTCCAGAGCCAGCGCGACGACGTCTACCGGGAAGCGATGGAGAAGCTGGAGCGCACGGGCCGCGTGTACCCGTGCTTCTGCACGCGCGCGGAGATCGCCCGCGCGGCGAGCGCCCCGCATGGCCTGAGCGAGGAAGGGCCGCGCTACCCCGGCACCTGCGCGTCCCTCACCCCCGAGGCCATCGCCGAGCGCGCCCGCACGCGGGTGCCCGCCCTGCGCTTCCGGGCGGCCCCCGGCCAGTGGTGCTTCGAGGACGGGCTGCACGGCCGCTACTGCCAGGACGTGGCCACGGTGGTGGGGGACTTCGTGGTGCGCCGCAACGACGGGGTCGCCAGCTACCAGCTCGCGGTGGTGGTGGACGACACGGCCAGCGGCATCACCGACGTGCTTCGTGGGGACGACCTGCTGTCCTCCACCCCGCGACAGCTTCAAATCTACGGGGCGCTCGGTGTGACGCCTCCGCGCTTCTGGCACGTGCCCCTGGTGCTCGGAGAGGACGGCAAGCGGCTGGCCAAGCGGGAGGGCGCCTTCGCGGTGGCCGAGCTGCGTGAGCGGGGCATCGCGGTCGAGCGGGTGCTCGGGCTGCTCGCGGCCTGGAGCGGGCTGGGGGATGGCACCCCCGTGACGAGCGAGGAGCTGGTGCGGCGCTTCCGTCCCGAGCTGCTCCCCCGCTCGCCCGTCGTCGCCCGGGAAGCGCTATTGAAGGAGGCGCTGGGCCTCGAATGAAGGCCTGAGCGGGCCCGCCGGGGACGCGAACCCCCGGGGCCAGGGTTGAAGGTGCACATGTCGGGCAGAGCCGTCTTCCTCTGGGTGGTCATCCCCTTCGTGGCCCTGAGCGCGCTGGCGCTCTGGCTCACGAGGGACGCGCCGGAGCACGCCGTGCCCCCACCCCCACCCGCCCCGCTCGAGCCACCCACCCCCCTCCCCTCTCCTGCCCCTCCACCGGAACCGGCCCGGCCCGTTCCCCGCGTCGCCACGCCACCGCCCCCTCCACCCCGGGAGGAGGAGCCGATTCCTGATCCTCCCCCGGGCACCTGGGACAAGGAGGAGGTCCGGGTGGCCTTCCGGGCCCTCCAACCGCTGGTGCGCGAGTGCCTCCAGGACGCGTCCCTGCGCCACGCGGGTGCACAGACAGTGAAGCTGCGTTTCACCCTCGAAGCCCGGGGGGAGCGCGGCAGGTTCCAGGGCGCCGAGGTGGTGGAGAGCACCTTCCAGGATCCCTTCGTGCACGCCTGCCTGCTCGATGCTCTCGCCGACACACAATTTTCCGCCCCACCTGGGAAAGCGCCGCTTACCCTGAGCCACCCGTTCCACTTCCGGCCCCGGAATGACGGAGGCCCTTGAAAACCACGGCATGGCATATGGTGTACTGCGCCCCGACCGCGCGACATGCCCGTCACCGTCCAACAACTCACCTCCAAGGACAGCGATGCGCTGAAGGCGCTGCTCGCCAAGGATCCGGCACACAACATCTACCTGCTCGGATTGCTGGCGGAGTTCGGCATTGGAGACACCCGCTCCAGCTACTCCTATTGGGGCCGCTTCGATGGGAAGACGCTCACGGCGGCCGTCTTCGTGGGAGGAGGAGGCGCGCTGGTGGTGCCCTCGGCGGGTGACAGCGTGGCCACCGGGGTCATCGCGGATGCGCTGGCCGAGCGCGTGAGGCTCAAGGCGTCGGTGGGCGAGAAGCCCGCGGTGGACGCGCTGGTGCGCAGCCTGTGCGCGGGCAAGCCGCGGCTGTCCAAGACGTACCGCCTCTTCTCCGTGTCGGCCGACGACCTGGGGCCCTTCACCAATCCCCTGCTCCGGCTGGCGCGCGAGGAGGACCTCACGCGCCTGGTGCCCCTGGCGGCCGGGGCGGTGCGGGACATCCACGACCGGGACGCGCTCGCGGAGGATCCGAACTTCGAGGAGCGGGTGGCACAGCGCGTGAGGGCGCGGCGCACCTACGTGCTGGAGGAGAACGGCGAGCTGGTCTTCAAGGTGGACATCGGCAGCCGCTCCCAATTCGGGGCCGAGCTGGAGGGCCTGTACACGGTGCCCTCGCAGCGGGGCAAGGGCCACGCCACCCTGTGTCTGGGGCAGATCTCCCGCTTCCTGCTCTCGTCACTGCCGAGGCTCACGCTGAGGGTGGACGAGAAGGACGAGTCCATGGCGCGCATCGCTCGCAAGGTGGGCTACCTGGCCCAGCGCTCCCAGCGGCTGGTGCTGGTGGAGTAGCGCTCCCGAGCGAGGCGGTTACACTCCGCACGCTCCATGTCCCGTCCCACGCCCGATCGCCGTCCCCTCTCCGGAGAGGGCCCCGTCATCCTCAAGGTCCCCAGCGACCCGCGCTGGCTTCCCCTGGCGCTCGAGCGCTTCGACGAAGTGCTGGTGGACCACGCCCACTGCGAGAAGAAGGCGGCGGCCAATGCCCTCTCGCTGTTGCAGGTCTACCCGGACCTGCCCGGCCTGCCGGCGCAGATGGCGCGGCTGGCGCGAGAGGAGAGCGCGCACCTGGCCCGGGTGCTGGACCTGATGGCGGCCCGGGGACTGACGCTGGGGCGCGACGCGGGCGACCCGTACGCCCAGGGCCTGCAGAAGGCCGTCCGCACCTCCGCCGAGGGGCGCAAGGTGGACCGGTTGCTGGTGGCCGCCATCATCGAGGCGCGCTCCTGCGAGCGGCTTTCCCTCCTGGCCGAGGGACTGGCGGACCCCATGCTGCGCCGCTTCTACGGTGAGCTGGCCCAGTCCGAGGATGGCCACCAGTCGCTCTTCTACCGGCTGGCCGTCACCGCGGCGGGTGGGGACGAGGCCTCGGTGCGCGCCCGGCTGGACGTGCTGCTCGACCACGAGGCCCAGGTGCTGAACGGCATCGGCCTGCGCGCCGCCATCCACTGACTCACGCGACCTCGCTCCGCCCCGGCCGCTGCGCCTCCAGGAAGGCGTTCAGCTCGTCGAAGTCGATGGGCTTCACGAAGTGGTGGCGGAACCCCAGCGCGTGACTGCGTGCGCGGTCCCCATCCTGGCCGAAGCCGGTGAGCGCGGCGAAGACGGGGCTCGCCTCACCCATCCGCTCCCGGATGCGCTCGGCGACCCCGTACCCATCCACGTCGGGCAATCCGATGTCGAGCAGCGCCACATGCGGGCGGAGCGCGTCCACCCGGCTCAGCGCCTCCGTGCAGTCATGTGCCACGGCCACCTGGTACCCGCTCAGCTCCAGCAGGTCGGCCAGCCCGTCGGCGGCATCGACGTTGTCGTCGACGACGAGCACGCGGAGGGGCTCCCCGGACGCGTCCCCGGTTGCTGGGGGAAGCTCCTCCCGCCGCTCGCTCGGGGTGGACTGCTCCACGGCCTCCTCGTGTCCCGGCAGCCAGACCGTGAAGGAGCTGCCCCGGCCGGGACCGTCGCTGCGTGCCTCGATGCGGCCACCATGTGCCTCGACGAAGCTCCGGACGAGCGACAGCCCGAGACCGAGCCCTCCCTCGCTCCGCTCCACCGTGCGCGGCCCCTGGACGAAGGGCTCGAAGAGCCGGGGGAGCAGGTCCGGCTGCAATCCCTGTCCATCGTCCTCGACGACGAGCGTGATGCCCCCATCGCTCGCGCGGGCCCGCACCTGGAGGTGCCCGCCCGGTGGCGTGTACCTCGCCGCGTTCGTGAGCAGGTTGGCCACCACCTGTGTCAGGCGATCGGCATCCCCCAGCACCCGCAGGCCCGAGGAGGGCACATCGACCACGAGCGCGTGCCGCCGCTGCTCGACGAGTGGGGCCGTCGCCTCCACGGCCCGGGCCACCACGGAGGACAGCTCGAGCGGTTCGCGGTGAAGCGACATCCGCCCGCGGGTGATCCGGGCCACGTCCATCAAATCGTCCACGAGACGGACCACGTGCCGGAGCTGCCGCGAGATGACCTCGTGCTCGGGTGTCCCCGCGAGGCCCCGCCTCCGGAGCAGCTCCAACGAGGTGACGATCGGCGCGAGTGGGTTGCGCAGCTCGTGTCCCAGCATGGCGAGAAACGCGTCCTTCGCCCGCGTGGCCTCGACCGCTTCGGCCCGTGCCTCCTCGGCGGCGGCGAGGTTCGTGTCCCGCTCCCGCTCCCGCTCCCGCAGCAACCGCCCGGAGCGCTCCAGCGCCTCACCGAGCCGCGTGAGCTCGCGCACGCTGGACGGTTCCATGTGGTGAGGGACTCCCTCCGCGAGGGCGGCCGCGGCGGTCGCGGCTTCCGTGATGGAACGCTCGAGGCGCCGGGAGAAGACCCAGGCGCCTCCCACGCTCACCAGCAGCAGCGCGAGCCCGAACCCTCCAACGAAGAGCATCGAGCGGGTCACCGGCGTGTCCAGGGCTCCCCTGTGGCTGATGACCGCGGCGGTCCACCCCGACGGCTGCGACCGCCTGAACGCCACGTAGACCGGCACGCCATCCATCGACGTGTTGGCGAACACACCTTGCTCCGCGACCCGGGTCTTCTCGAGGAACGAGCGCGAGGCCGGCTGTCCGACGAATCGCGCGGGGTCCACGGTGCGGGCGGCCACGGTCCCCCTCGAATCGACCAGCGTGCGCGTCCACTCCTCGTTGCCGGGTGCCTGACGGGTGACCATGTCCGTGAGCGACTCCGGCGTGATGACGGCCGTGAGCACGTACCGGAGCGCTCCGTCACGCATCACCGGAACCCGGACGGGAAAGGCGAGCGCCCTTCGCGCGCCCTGGCCGACGGCGAGGTTTCCGATGACGGGCTGGTGCGTCTCGACGACACGCGTGAAGCTCTCCGTATCGGCGACGGCTGGAAGCGGGGCGCCCCACGGGTAGGCCGTGTTCACCAACGGCTGCCCGTCCGGAGAGATCAGCAGCACATGCCGCCAGGAGGGCTGCGTGCGAAGCACCCGCGTGCTCTCCTCGAGGAAGGCCTCCAACTCACCTCGATCGAGACGGTCGGACTCGGCCAGCGCCTGAAGCGTCCGGATGGAGCCCGACATCTCGCGCTCGAAGGCCGACGCGAGCGCGCGCGCCGACCGCAGCACACGAAGCTCGACGGCCTCGCGTTCCGCGCGCGCCAGTTGGAAGACCACGACCGCCGCGAAGGCGACAACGGGAATCAGCGTTCCGAGCGCGAGCCGGACGAGATGCCAGCGAAGTCGGAGGGACTGGGAGGTGGAGGACAAAGGAGGGCCCGTGGGCACGGTACTGGAGCGCCCCGGGCCTCGCAAACGAGGCCGTGCCAGGATGCGTCAACGGATGAGCACGTGCTCAAGGCTTCAACACGCGCTGGCTCACCGGCTCCCGGGGCCGTGCCGGCTCGCCCCCCGCCTTCTGGAAGGGCCAGACGACGGGCACCACCGCCACGAGGAAGGCGAGCAGCAGGGCCGTCAGCGGAGTGCCCAACCGGAAGAAGTCGGTGAAGCGGTAGTGGCCGGGGCCGTACACCAGCACGCAGCTCGGCTCGAGGGGCGTGATGAAGGAGCAGCTCGCGGCCAGCGTCACCCCGATGGCGAAGGGACGCGGGTCCACGCCCAGCTGGTGGGCGGCGCCGATGGCCACCGGGAGCATCACCAGGGCCGCGGCCTGGTTGCTCATGGGCGCCGACAGCAGGATGGTGAGCGTCATCATCACGAACAGCACCGTGCGTGGGCCTCCGTAGCTGCCGAGTCCCGCCGCCATGTTGCCCAGGAACCTGCCCGCACCGCTCTCCTCCATGGCCACGCCGAGCGCCATCATGGAGCCGATGAGCAGCACCACGCGCCAGTCCACGCGGAAGGCCCGCCGCGCGTCCACGCACCCGGTGGCGATCATCGCCAGCATGCCCGCCAGTCCCGCCACGGACAGCGGCACCAGCTTGACGGTGCCCGCCGCGAGCGCCCCGAGGAAGAGCACCACCGCCAGCAGCCACTTGCCGTAGCGCGGCGGCTGGTACTCCACGTCCCCGAGCACGAGCAGGTTGACGCCATCCGACAGCTCCTGCACCCGATCCCGGGGGCCGCGCAGCAGCAGCACGTCACCCACCGACAGCGGCAGCGCGGACAGCGACTGCCCGCCGAAGAGCCGCCCCAGCAACTGAAGCTTCGTCAGCCGCTGGATGGCGGGCTTGCGGTGCAGCGCCAGCGCCACCAGCCCATAGCGCTCCAGGAAGAGTGTCTCCTTCAGACTGCGGCCGATGAGCGGGCTCCCCGTGGGCACCGTGGCCTCCACCAGGATGGTGTCCTGGGGCCGCAGGTCCGTGTCCGACAGCCGCATGTCCGGACGGATCTCGATTCCCTTCAGGTCCTTCACCCGGAGGATGTCCTCGCGGTTGCCCTCGACGATGAGGCGCTCGTCCCCCACCAACCGGTACGTGGGCACCGCGGGCAGCGACTGGCCGTCGCGGATGACCCCGATGACGCGCAGCCCCAGGCCCTCCGTTATCTCCGCCAGCTCCTTGCCCTGGTAGCGCGAGTCGGCGGGCAGCACCGCCTCGGTGAGGTAGTCACGCAGAATCCAGTCGGACACCGTGCCCTTGCCCACGCGCGAGGGCAGCAGCAGCGGCCCGAGGAACACCACCACCAGCATGCCCAGCACCGCCACCGGCAGTCCCACCGGAGACAGCTCCGTCACCCCGATGGGCGCCAGTCCGAAGCGCGGGAAGGCCGCGGAGGCCACCAGGTTGGTGGAGGTACCGAACAGCAGCACCATGCCTCCCAGCATGGAGGCGTACGCCAGCGGCAGCAGCACCTTGCTCTTGGGCACCTTGGCGCGGTGCGCCGCGCCGATGGCCACCGGCAGGAACGCCGCCGTCGTCACCGTGTTGGAGACGATCGAGGAGAACGTCGCCACCACCACCATCATCGCCAGCACGAACGTCTGGTGTCCGAAGCGCGCGAAGAAGGCGAGCCTCTGTCCGACGAGCTGCACCACACCCGTACTGGCGAGCCCTTCCGTCATCGCCAACAGGGTGAAGATGAAGATGACGGTGTCGTTGCTGAACCCCTCGAAGGCCTGCTGGGGCGTCAACACTCCGGTGAGCGCCAGCAGACATACCACCACCAGCGAGCTCACCTCGATGGGAACCACGTCGATGGAGAAGAGCACCAGTGCGACCAGCACGATGCCCAGCACGATTGCGATGGCCATGGACGCCGACCAACCTGTGCCCCCCTGTGCCCAACGGTGAGCCCTCCTCCGCGACGAAAGTCTGCTTCTGGATACTGGAGGTCCGATTAGTGAAATTGAAGGGACACGGGAGCGCCGGGACGGGGAGGGCCCAGGGGGGTTGTTGCTTTTATAGGGAGCAGCCAGGAAGGTTGCGCCCACTCAATTTCCGAGGAGATACGCGAATGGCCCCGACCCAAACCGCAGCGCTCCAGGGCAGCGCTCCCACGAAGAACGCGGAGCTGCTGGCCTGGGTGGCGAAGATGGCGCAGATGACGCAGCCGGACGAAATCGTCTGGTGCGACGGCTCGGAGGAGGAGAAGAAGCGCTTCACCGACCTGGCGGTGAAGCAGGGCATCCTCATCCCCCTCAACCAGCAGAAGCGCCCCGGCTGCTACCTGCACCGCTCCAACCCCAATGACGTGGCGCGCGTGGAGCACCTCACGTTCATCTGCACCACGAACAAGGAGGACGCCGGCCCCACCAACAACTGGATGGAGCCCGAGGCGGCCTACACCAAGCTCACCCACCTGTTCACCGGCTGCATGAAGGGCCGCACCATGTACGTGGTGCCCTACGTCATGGGCCCGCTGGGCAGCCCCTACGCCAAGATCGGCGTGGAGCTGACCGACAGCGTCTATGTCGCCCTCAACATGCGGATCATGACCCGCATGGGCAAGGCGGCGCTGGACATGCTGGGTGACTCCAACGACTTCAACCGCGGCCTGCACAGCACGGGCGATCTCAACCCGGACCGCCGCTACATCTGCCACTTCCCCCAGGACAACACCATCTGGAGCTTCGGCAGCGGATATGGCGGCAACGTGCTGCTGGGCAAGAAATGCCTCGCCCTGCGCATCGGCAGCTACCTCGGCCAGCACGAGGGTTGGCTCGCCGAGCACATGCTGATCCTCGGCGTCACCAGCCCCAAGGGTGAGACGACGTACGTGGCGGCCGCCTTCCCCTCCGCGTGCGGCAAGACGAACTTCGCCATGATGATCCCGCCCAAGGAGTACGAGGGCTGGAAGATCGAGACCGTGGGCGACGACATCGCCTGGATGCGCGTGGGACCGGACGGGCGGCTGTGGGCCATCAACCCCGAGGCCGGCTACTTCGGCGTGGCCCCCGGCACCAACTACAAGAGCAACCCCAACGCGATGGCCTCCGTCGCCAAGGACACCATCTTCACCAACGTGGCCATGACGGCCGACGGCGACGTGTGGTGGGAGGGCATGGACGGCGAGGTCCCCGAGGAGCTCACCGACTGGCAGGGCCGGCCCTGGAAGCGCGGCAGCACCGAGAAGGCGGCGCACCCCAACAGCCGCTTCACCGCGCCCGCCACCAACAACCCGGTCCTCAGCCCCAAGGCCAACGACCCCATGGGCGTGCCCATCTCCGCCATCATCTTCGGCGGCCGCCGCTCCAACACCGTCCCGCTCGTCATCCAGGCCTTCAACTGGACCCACGGCGTGTTCCTGGGCGCCACCATGGGCAGCGAGACCACCGCCGCCGCCACCGGCAAGGTGGGCGTGGTGCGGCGCGACCCCATGGCCATGCTGCCCTTCTGCGGCTACCACATGGGTGACTACCTGCAGCACTGGCTCAACATGCAGAAGAAGATCTCCCACCCGCCGAAGATCTTCCAGGTCAACTGGTTCCGGCAGGACAAGAACGGCAAGTTCATCTGGCCGGGCTTCGGCGAGAACATGCGCGTGCTGGAGTGGATCGTGAACCGCGTCCACGGCCGCGTCCCCACCGAGGAGACGCTGCTGGGCTGGGTGCCGCGCGCCGACCAGGGCCTCAACCTCAAGGGGCTGGACCTCTCGCAGGAGGCCGTCACCGAGGTCACCTCCATCAAGGAGGACGAGTGGAAGGCCGAGCTCAAGAGCCAGGAGCCCTTCTTCGAGTCGCTGGGCCTCAAGGCCCCCGAGGCCCTCACGCTCCAGCGCAAGCTGCTCATCTCCCGCCTGGGCACTTGAGCCGGGTGTAGGAGCGGCTGAGACCCGCCGTGTTCCGGGGCCGTCCCGCCATCAGGTGGGGCGGCCCCGCCGTTTCCAGCCCTCTTCGCCCGGTGGGGAGTTCAGGAGTAGGCTCTCCAACCATGCGATTGTTCCTGGTTTTGTTGGCGGCCCTCCTGCTCGCGCCCCCGCAGGCCCGCGCTCAACGCGGCGCGGCACGTGGCAATCCGAAGGAGCTCATCAAGCAGGCCGAGCGGCTGTACGACCAGAAGAAGTACCTGGAGGCCGCGGAGGTGCTGGAGAAGGCGCACGAGGCGTCGCCCAACCCGGATCCGCGGCTGCTCTACAACATCGCCCGCGCGTACGACCAGGGGGGCAAGGAGCGCGAGGCCATCCAGTACTACGAGCAGTACAAGGCCAAGGGGACGGACCTGACGCTCATCAAGCGCGCCGACCTCTTCATCGACCGGCTGAAGCTGCAGTTGCAGAAGGAGGAAGCGCGGGCGGCGGCCTCGGCGAGCGAGCGCAAGCGGTTGCAGGAGGAGGCCGCGTCGGCCCGGCGGCGCGCGGACGAGGAGCGGCAGGCGGCCCGCCGCGCCGACGAGACCAACAAGCTGCGTCTCAAGGAGGCCTATGAGGACGCGCTCGCCGCGCGCAAGCGCATGCAGGTGACGTCCTTCGCCCTGGGTGGCGTGGCGCTGGTGGGCCTGGGCGCGGGCACCGTCTTCGGGTTGCAGGCCCGGAGCGCACGCAACGACTTCGACAAGGCCACGGAGTTGGATCCGAAGCTCGCGGCGAAGACCGCCACGCGCACCAACGCGCTGCTGGCGGACATCGGCTTCGGTGTGGGCGTGGCCAGCGCGATCGCGGCCGTCCTCCTCTACCCCAAGGAGCCCCTGCCCCCGCCGGGCAAGCCCCGGGTGACGCTGGCCCCCTCGGGCGCTGGCGCCGGCATGGAGGTGAGCTTCTGATGCGCGCGCTGACCTTGATGGGAGCACTGGCCCTGCTGGCCACCGGGTGCAGCTTCACCACCGCGGCGGGGCTCGACCAGTGCGAGACGAGCGCCGATTGTGCCTCCGACCAGGTGTGCACGCGCAACGTCTGCCTGCCGCTGCCCACCGGCTGCAACGAGAAGCCCTTCGGCTCCACCGACCCTGGCGCCATCGCGATGGCCGCCCTGGTGCCCGTCCACACCAGCACGGAGCCGGGCGCGGGCGTGGACGTGTCCGACGAGCAGGCGCTCAACGCCCTCCTGCTCGCGCTCGATGAGATCAACCAGCGCGGCGTCGTGAACAAGCAGATCGCCCTGTACTACTGCGACACCGCCAGCGACGTGGAGCGCGCGCGCAGGCAGGCCGAGTGGCTGGTGAACGACAAGAAGGTGGCGGCGGTGGTGACGGCCGGCAGCAGCCAGTCGCTCGAGGTCGCCAAGGTGACCATCGGCAAGGGCGTGCTGCTCATGAGCTACAGCGCCTCCTCGCCGGAGCTGACGGTGCTGTCGGACACCAACAACGGGGCCGCCCCGGCGGGGCTCGTGTGGCGCACCTCGCCCTCGGACGCCATCCAGGGCAGCGTCATCGCCCACCTGCTGCGCACCGACAGCCGCTTCGGTCCCCAGACGACCACGAGCAAGGTGGGCATCCTCTACGTGGACGACCCGTACGGGCAGGGCCTCGCCAACATCATCTCCGACCGGCTGCTCAATGGGGATGCCTCCCGCCGGGTGCCCAACCGGACCTTCTCCTACCCCAAGCGCGGGGACGTGAAGTCGGCGGTGGATCAGCTCGAGATGTACGCGCCGAACCTCACCGTGCTCATCGGCTTCGCGGATGACGCGGCGGCCATCCTCAAGGAGGCCGCCACCCGGCCCACCCTCCAGCGCATCCCCGATGGCCCCCACCGCTGGTTCTTCTCCGACAGCGTGAAGGACGCGGCCCTGCTGACGGACTCGCAGGCGGCCGCCCAGGCCCGGGGCTTCCATGGTACCGCCCCGGCGCAGGGCACCGGACAGGCCTTCAGCACGTTCCAGAACCGCTTCCTGGACAAGTACAAGAAGGACCCGGCCGCGTACGGCTACACCTCCAACGCCTATGACGCCATGTACCTGCTGGCGCTGAGCGCGTCCTGGTCCCTGGGCACCTCCAACACCGTGACGGGACCGAAGCTGGCCGAGGGCCTGACGAAGGTGTCCACCGGCGCGACCAGCCCCCAGACCCAGCTCACCAACTCCAACTTCACCTACCTGTCGACGGAGCTGGCCGCGGGCCGGAGCGTCAACGTGGATGGCGCCAGCGGCCAGCTGGACTTCGACGCCAGCGGCGAGGCGCGCTCCCCCGTGGAGCTGTGGCAGGTGGGGACGGCGGGCTTCGAGACCCTCCCCCCCACCCTGGATCCTCCGTAGTCCGGAGCAATCCTCACGGCCCCGGTGCCGGCTCCTCCTGGTCGGCACTGGAACCCAGCAGGACCGTCGCCGGCAGGCCGGGATGGCGCTCGAAGAAGATGAGCGTCTTCCCGTTGGCCGCGTCCTCGATCTCGATGCAGTCGATGTTCCCGGAGTCCTCCACCTTGAGGTACACGCGCGTCGGGTCATCGATGTGGTGCATGAAGTTCTGGTCGGCGTCGCCCACCGTCACCTCGAGATCTCCTATCTCCGAGCCCTTCGTCTCCAGGTCGATCCCCACCAGGGGGAGCCTGCGGGCCATCTCCTGGTCGCCTATGTCCTGGTTCTCCACCTCGATTCGAACCGGGTAGGTCTGCGCTTGCCGGCCGAGCCGCTCGAAGTAGACGGCCCAGTGCTGCCGTGGAATCTCCATCGTCCGTGCCATGGCTACCTCCTCGGGGAAGGTAGCTCCGCACGCGCCACGCGGACACGACGGGCCTCCCTCCGGCAGGAAAACGGCCAGGGCACCATCCGATGCCCCTCCACCCGGCTAGCGCCGCGCCACGGCCTCGGGGTCGCGTGACGAGATGTCCGCGGCGATCCCCTCGCCCCCGGGTGAGCCGTCTCCGCCATAAGAGGTGACGACGGGCTTGCCGCCCTCGTTCATGTACACGTACTCGTTGCCCCACGGGTCCCTGGGCAGCTCCTCCAGGGCCTGCGTCTCCACCAGCGCGCGCAGACCGTTGACCGTGTCCGGGAAGCGGCCCTTCTTCGCGTAGTAGAGCTTGAGCGCGTTGTGGATGTTGCCGATGTCCATCTTCGCGGTGCTCACCCGGGCCTCGTCGAGCTTCGGAATCACGGCCACGCCCACCGCGGCCATGATGAGGCCGAGGATGGTGATGACCACCATGATCTCGATGAGCGTCATGCCGCGCTCGCGGCGGCGCTGCGACTTCGTCTTCTTCGTGTTCATACGTTCCCCTCGTGTCCGGCCTTCCGTCAGGCCACCGGGCCGCCTGTGCAACCGGCACGCCCACGGCCCCGGCCCGGGGCGCCCCGAGGAGGGTCGGGCACTTCCCCACGTCCCCGCCGGGCCACCCGTGCCAGCACGTCCCGGAGGCGGCCGCCTGGCCTGACAGGCTGACAGCGAGTGGGTGCCAGAGGACCCGTTCACTCCCCGAGTGAGAACAGGAGTGAGACTTTCCAGCCTGCCTACCTACTCCCCGAGCGAACCTGACCACCGCTCCTGGAATAGAAGCCCGGGGGACCCCAACCGAGCACTCTGCCCCTCATTTCAGCGTGATACAGTCGACATCCCCCACGAGGTCCCATACCTCGTCCGTCCCCCTTTGGGTTCGACCCGGTTACAGAGAGAAACCCGCATGGAAGCCATCGCCGTGGTGGGACTGGGTTGCGTCCTGCCCAACGCCCTTCGCGTTTCGGACTTCTGGAACAGCATCACCGCAGGCAGGGTGTCGCTCACGAAGGTTCCCGCCCGCGCCTGGAACCACGCACTCCATTTCCACCCGGACCGCTCAATTCCAGACAAGACGCACTGCGAGCTGGGCGGCTTCATCACGGACTTCGTCTTTGATTGGCGCAAGTACAAGGTGCCGCCGTCCGACGCGCAGCAGGTCAACCCGCTGCAGTGGATGATCCTCGAGGCGGGCACCCAGGCGCTGTCCGAGGTGCGCAACATCCCCAAGGACTCCACGTCCATCATCCTGGGCGCCACGGGCCTGGGCTGGCAGCGCGACAGCGGGATGCGCATCCGCCTGGAGGACATGCTGGACGCGGTGAGGGCCACGGACGAGTTCCAGGCCCTGCCGGCCGCCAGGCAGCAGGAGCTGCTGGACGTCACGGCCATGCAACTGCGCGCGCGCCTCAAGGAGGTCAGCGAGGACAACGTGGTGGGCGCCTCGGCCAGCGTGGCCTGCGGGCGCATCAACATGCACTTCGACCTCAAGGGGCTGCACTACTCGGTGGACGCGGGCTTCGCGTCCTCCCTGGCGTCCCTGGACCTGGCGGTGCGGGGTCTACGTGACGGCGAGTTCGACCTGGCCGTCGCCGGCGGTGCGAGCGAGATGCTGACGCCGCTGGAGTTCATCGCCTTCTCCAAGATGGGCGGGCTCTCCAGCCAGGGCGCCATCCGGCCCTTCGCCGAGCAGGCGGACGGTACCCTGCTCGGTGAGGGGGTGGCCATGTTCGCCCTCAAGCGCCTGTCGGACGCGGAGCGGGACGGGGACACCATCTACGCGCTGGTGCGCGGGGTGGGCGGCTCATCCGACGGCCGGGGCAAGTCGCTGGTGGCGCCGCGCAGCGAGGGCCAGGCCATGGCCATGCGCCGCGCGCTCGAGGACGCCGGCGTGGAGCCGGGCTCGGTGCAGTACGTGGAGTGCCATGCCACGGGCACCCAGGTGGGCGACGCCAGCGAGGTGCGGGCGCTCGCCAGCGTGTACACGGGCGCGCCGGGCGGCTCCATCGCGCTCGGCTCGGTGAAGGCCAACATCGGCCACCTGCGCGCCGGAGCGGGCGCGGCCGGACTCCTCAAGGCCGTGCTCTCGCTGCACCACGGCGTCATCCCCCCGCAGCCCGGCGTGGACCAGGTCAACCCGAAGCTGGAGATGGAGCGCACGCCCTTCTTCGTGCCGAAGAAGGCCCAGCCCTACCGCCCCGACGCCCCCGCACGCGCGGCCGTCAGCTCCTTCAGCTTCGGCGGCAACAACTTCCACGCGGTGCTGGAGGCCTACCGCCCCGCCGAGCGCCGCCAGGCTCCCGCCGTCCATGTCCGCCCCAAGGCCGAGCCGCTGGCCATCATCGGCCTGGGAGGCATCTTCCCCGGCGCCTCCAACGTGAAGGACTTCTGGAAGCGCCTGCTGGAGGGCTACGACGCCACCCGGGAGATTCCCAAGGAGCGCTGGGACATCGAGCGCTATTACGACCCGGACCGCAAGGACAAGGCCTACACGAAGCTGGGCTGCTTCGTGGACGAGTTCCCCAAGCCGAGCCTGGAGATGCGGATTCCTCCGGCGGCCTGGGCCTCGTTGGATCCCTCGCACGTGCTGATGCTGTGGTGCGCGGACGAGGCGCTCCAGGACGCGGGCTTCTCCCCGGACAAGTGGAACCGCGACCGGGTGGCCATGTCCTTCGCCTTCCTGCCCTACCAGGGCAAGAAGTTCCAGGCGGACACGCGCACCCACTGGTCCGAGTTCGCCCACGAGCTGAGCCAGGCGTTGGAGAAGTCCGGCGTGCCGGCGGCCACGCGCGACGGGGTGCTGCGCCGCGCCGAGGAGCGCTACAAGGCGAACCTCCCACCCATCAGCGAGGACAGCCTCACCGGCTACCTGGGCAGCCTCAACGCCGGCCGCATCGCCAACCTGTACGACTTCCACGGGCCGCACATGGTGACGGACTCGGCGTGCGCCAGCGCCCACGCCGCGCTCCATGCCTCGTGGAAGATGTTGCAGCACCGCGAGGCCGACGTCGTCCTCACCGGCGGCGTGTGGTGCGACATGCTGCCCGAGTTCTTCATCGCGGCCTGCCGCTTCAACGCGCTGTCCGCCCACGGCAGCTTCCCCTTCAACACCAAGGCGGACGGCTTCATCCCCGGCGAGGGCGCGGGCGTCTTCGTCCTCAAGCGCCTGTCCGACGCCGAGCGCGACGGCAACCGCATCCACGCCGTCATCCGCTCCGTCGCCGGCTCCAGTGACGGCAAGGGCCGCTCCGTGCTCGCCCCCAGCGAGGCGGGCGAGGCCCTGGCGATGAAGCGCGCGCTGGCCGCCGCCAACATCCCCTCCGCGAGCGTGGATCTGGTGGAGGCCCACGGCACCGGCACCGCCCTGGGCGACGTGACGGAGGCCCGCGCCACCCACGCCGCCTACTGCGAGGGCCCGCGCAACGGACCCATCCTCCTGGGCTCGGTGAAGTCGAACATCGGCCACCTGAACGCCGCGGCCGGCACCGCCGGCATGATGAAGGTCACCCTCGCGCTGGAGAACGCCTTCATCCCCCAGTCGCTCAAGTGCGAGCCGCTCAACCCGAAGATTCCCGAGGGTGTCGAGGTGGTAGCCACCGCGCGCGAGTGGGCCCAGCCCCAGGACGGCGGACCGCGCCGCGCGGGCGTCAGCGGCTTCGGCGTCGGCGGCGCCAACTTCCACGCCATCCTGGAGGAGTACCGGCCCTCGCCGAAGAAGCCGGCGGGGGTGACGGAGGGCTCCACGTCCGAGGGCGGTGAGCCCCGGCTCGTCGCCGTGTCCGGCGCGGACGCGCGCACGTGCCTCGCGCAGCTGGACAGGCTGTGCGAGCTGCCGGAGCCGCTCGAGGACACGCGCCAGACGCCCGAGGGCCCCTTCCGCATGGCCCTCACCGCGCGCTCGCGCGAGGAGCTGCGCAAGAAGCGCGACTTCCTGCGCAAGGCGGCCCAGACGGGCGGGGACCTGGAGTTCCTGGCCCAGTCCGGCATCTTCGTCGGAGGCCCGGAGTCGCCCCTGCGCGGCGCCCCCGTGGCCATCACCTTCCCCGGCCAGGGCGGCCAGTACGCGAACATGCTCCGCCCGCTCGCCCAGGCCTACCCCCTGGTGGCGCGCACCCTGGACGAGGCGGACGCCATCTACGTGCGGCTCACCGGGCGCACGCTCACCAGCGGCTTCTTCACGAACGACCCGGGCAGCTACCAGCAGAACGACGAGGACATCCACGCGGCCGTCTTCCTGGTCAACGTGGCGCTCTACCGCCTGCTGTCGGCCCACGGCATCCACGCGGAGTACCTCATCGGCCAGAGCGCCGGCGAGCTGGCGGCGCTGGTGGCCGCGGGCAGCCTCTCCCTGGAAGAGGGCCTGCGCGCCATCCACTCGCGCACGCTCGCCGTGCTGGAGATGCCCACCGAGGACCCGGGCCAGATGGCGGCGCTCTCCTGCCCCGCCGAGAAGGTGCCCGAGCTGCTCGCGGGACTGCCCGGCTACGCGACGCTGGCCGCGGACAACGGACCGCGCGCCTGCATCGTCTCTGCGGACCGCCACGCCCTGCCCGAGCTGGTGAAGCGCTGCGAGGCCCAGGGCATCGAGTGCACCGTGCTGGCCGTCTCCCACGGCTACCACTCGGAGCTCATCGGCGCGGCCCGCCCCGCCTACCAGCGCGTGCTGGAGGGGCTGCGCTTCCGCAAGCCCCAGGCCTGCCTCGTCTCCACCATCGACGCGGCCCCCTACGGCAACCGGCCCCCGAGCGAGTACCCCGCGTTCCTCTCCAGCCAGTTCGTCGAACCCGTCCGGCTGCGCAAGGCCATCGAGGCCGCCCACCAGCGCGGCGCGCGCATCTTCATCGAAGCGGGCCCCAAATGGTCCCTTACTCAATTCACTCGCGAGACCTTGAAGGGTAAGACCCACGGGGCCATCGCGTCGATTCATCCCAAGGTAGGTGACATGGAACAGTTCAAGCGCCTCGTGGGTCATGCGTTCGTCAACGGCGTCGGCAAGCTGTCGCCGGACGAGGCGGGTGGTTTCTCCCCGGCCGATGTCGAGGAGACGCTGCTCCAGATGCCGCTCGAGGGTGTCCTGGAGCCCGCCTCCGCCATGAAGGTGGCGCTCGCCCTGGGCGAGGAGTTCGGCGTGGACGCCTCCGTGGCCCGGATCGAGGACCTGAGGACGTTCGAGTCCATCATCGCCCTGGTGGAGCGGCTGCGCGCGGAGACGCCCACGTCCACCTCCGTGGCGGCCCAGGCCCTGAGGCATGCGCCCCCCGCCCCCATGGCGGCCCAGGCCCCGAAGCAGGCGCCCGCGCCGGCCCGGCAGCCCGAGCCCGCCGCGGCGCCGGACATCGACTCCGTGGCGCTGAGGGAAGAGGTCCGCGTCGTCCTGCTGGACAACGTGGTGGCCAAGACGGGCTACCCCGAGGACATGCTCGACCTGGACCTGGACCTCGAGGCCGACCTCGGCATCGACACCGTCAAGCAGGTGGACATCTTCTCGCGTACCCGCGAGCACTTCGGCGTCCCGAGAGATCCCAACCGCTCGCTGCGCGAGTTCAACACCCTGGGCAAGGTCATCGAGCACATCGTCGAGCGCACGCTCGCGTTGAGCGCCGGTGCCGCCGCCGCGAAGGCCCCCGCCGCCCCGGCCCGGCCGAGCGCGCCGCCTCTTCCCGCCCCCGCTCCCGCCGCGGCCCGGCCGGCCGCCGCTCCCGTCATCCCGCCGGCGCCCCGCCCCACCGCTCCCGCGATGACGGTGTCCCGGCCGAGCGCTCCGGCTCCGGCCGCCCGCGCCGCCGCTCCCGCTCCAGCCCCGGCGAAGCCCACCGCCAACCTCGAGGACCTGAGCGATCAGGTCCGCGCCGTCCTCCTCAAGAACGTGGTGGAGAAGACGGGCTACCCCGAGGACATGCTGGAGCTGGACCTGGACCTCGAGGCCGACCTCGGCATCGACACCGTCAAGCAGGTGGACATCTTCGCGCGCACCCGCGAGTACTTCGGCGTCCCGAGAGATCCCAACCGCTCGCTGCGCGAGTTCAACACCCTGCGCAAGGTGGTCGAGCACATCGTCGAGCGCGTGCACTCCACGAGCGCCACGGAGCGCGTGGCCGCGGCGGTGCAGTCGGCCGCCGTCTCCGTGCCGCCCGCCCAGGTCGAGTCCCTGGGCCGCTCCGGCCATGGCTCCAATGGCCTGGGAGGCTCGCGCTCCGTGCGCGAGGCCCTGCTCGCCATGGACCTGCGTCAGGCCGGCGTGAAGAACGACGAGCTGCGCAAGCTGGGTGAGGCCATGGCCTCGCGCCTGGGAACCACCGTGCCCGAGGCGGACAAGGTCCGCACCCTTCAGGAACTCCTCCAGCATCTGGTGAAGGACCGGTAGGCCGTGCAACCCGACACCTCGCAATATCCACTGCTCGAGGATGTCTCCGAGGTTCTCCGGGGGGAGAGCGCGGTCGCCAAGCGCGACGTGCGCCTTCCCGCGGAGCTCGACGCGCAGCTGCGCACGCTGTCCGCCTCGCTCGAGCTGGAGTTCCTGGGCGAGGTCGGCTCGCTGGTGTACCCGGACCGCGTCCTGGTGGGGATGCGGGACGTGCGCTGGTTCCTGCGCGCCTCCGGCACCTCCGCCGACGCGAAGCTGGTGGGGCGCGCCCGCCGCGAGGCGGATGGCGAGGTGACGATCTTCCTCTCCCTGGAGCCAGTGGTCGCCGGCTCCCTCCCGGGCACCGAGGAGGTCACCGAGGAGCCCATCCCCGTCTGCCGCGCCACCCTTCAGTTCGCGCACATCTACAAGCCGGCGCCCTGGCCCCAGCAGCAGCAGATGCTGGCCCCGCGCTCGGAGAACCTGCAGAACGGCAAGCAGCTGTACGCGTCCATGGGAGGCCATGCCGAGCGCGTGCCCGAGTCGCTCCAGGTCGTCTCCTGGGCCCGGATGAACGAGCTGGGCCGCATCCAGGGCGGCATCACCCAGCCGCGCCAGCTCACCCGGCTGCTGCCCGCCAGCCGCATCCAGGTGGCCCCCGCCGCGCTCGAGGGCGCGCTGCACCTGGTGAAGTGGCTGTGGTACGCCTTCTCGGGCGAGGGCTCGCGCGAGATGACCATCTCCGAGCTCGTCTGGTACCGCATGCCCCGGCGCGACGAGCGGCTGCTGGGCGAGGCCCGGCTGTGCGGTGCCAGCGTCGGGCTGGCCACCTTCGACGCGCACGTGCTCGGACAGGATGGGATTCCCGTCCTGGAGCTGCGCGGAGTCGGCATGGCCTCGCTGCCCACCGAGGATCCCACCCCTCCGCCCCGTCTTGCCTGGCAGTCGTTCGTCAAGAGCCTCACTCCGCGATGACTTCCCCCACGAACATCCCTCTCGCCATCGTCGGGCTCGGTTGCAACCTGCCCGGTGCCGACTCCCCGTCGCGTTTCATGAACCTGGGCCTGGAGGGGATGCGCGCCCTGAAACCGGCCCCGGAGGAGTGGGCGACCGGGCTGGGCCTCCACCACGCCCTGATGGGCGGCTTCGTCGAGGAGGAGGGCCGGGACTGGAAGCGCTTCCGCCTGCCGCCGAACCAGGTGGAGAAGATGCACCGCATGGATCGGCTGCTGCACCTGGCGCTCCTCCAGGCGACGGAGGACGCGGGCTACGGCCCCGAGAAGAGCCCGGGCGCCCGGTGCGCCATCTACCTCGGGGCCACGGGCCTGGGCGTGGACGGGAAGATCGACCAGACGCTGCGCCTGCGCACGCCGGAGATGCGCGAGCACCTGGCGGCCATGCTTCAGGAGCACGCCGAGGGAGACAAGCTGCTGGAGGCCGTGGACCGGCACGTGTCGGAGCACACCCCGCCCATCACCGTGGAGTCCATTCCCACCACGGCCACCATCGTCGCCGGCCGGCTCTCCAGCATGCTGGACACGCGGGGCGGGCACCTGGCGATCGACGCGGGGACGGCCTCATCCCTGGCGGCGCTGAAGTTCGCCTCGCAGTCGCTGCAGCACGGGCACTGTGACGTGGCGGTGGTGGGCGCGGTGGCGCCGCTGCTCAGCCCCTCGTCCTTCGGTCTGCTGGCCGCGCGCGGCTGGCTCGCGGCGGAGGAACTGCTCGCGCTCGATGCCCGCTCCTCGGGCACGCTGCCCGGCGAGGGCGCCGTGGCACTCGTGCTGTGCCGGCTGGACGACGCGCTGGCGGATGGGCAGCGCATCTACGCCGTCCTGCATGGCGTCACCTCGGAGATGAACCTCAAGCAGGGCCTCTCGCGCATGTCCCGCCTGGTGGACCGCGCCGCGCGCACCTGCCTGGACATGACGGGGGTGGACCCGGAGCTGGTGCGGCACGTGGAGATGCAGGCGTGCGGCATTCCCAGCCTGGAGGACCAGGAGATGCTCGGCCTGAGGTCCGCGCTCGGCGCCACGCGCTCCGAGCTGCTGACGTTCTCCTCCGCCGCGCCCCAGGTGGGCTTCCAGCAGGCGGCCAGCGGGCTCGTCTCGGTGATGCGCGCGGCGCTGGCGCTCCATGGCGGCATGCGGCCCCCCATCTCCGGCCTCACCACGCCGCGCTACGAGACGCAGAGCACGCTGGAGTGCCCCGCCCGCCCCATGAAGCTGCCGCCCCGCAGCTACGTGGGCGTCAGCTCGCTGGGCTGGGCGGGACTCGCCTACCACGCGCTGCTCGGCTCGGCGCCGAGCCGCGAGGCCACGCCCACGGTGCGCCCGGTGCGCGCGCCCTCGCAGAAGTTCGCCATCGTCGGCATGGGCGCCGTCGCGCCAGGGGCCTCGGACGCCAAGTCCCTCTGGAGCAACATCATCACCAAGGCGGACGCCATCGGCGACCTGCCGCCCTCGCGCTTCAACGTCCACCGCATCCTCAACGGGCTCATGGGCCCCGGGGAGATCATCCCCCGGCTGGCGGGCGTGGTGGACCTGCCCGCGCCCGACCCGCGCTGGCTCAAGCTGCCGCCTCCGCAGGCCGCGGCGTTGGATCCGGCCGTCGTCCTCTTCACCAAGGCGGCGGAGGAGGCGCTGGAGCAGGCGGGGTACCAGCCCGGCCAGTGGAACGGGCGGCGCGTCCAGGTGGTGGTGGGCCAGCTGCCCGCCCGCGCCAAGGAGTTCCAGACCGAGCAGCGCTTCGTGAGCGAGCGCTACCTGACGCTGGCCGAGGAGGCGCTCCGGGCGCAGGGCATGTCGGCCCGCAAGCTGCTGCCGCTGCTGGAGACGCTGCGCCAGAGCCTGCTGTCCGCGGTGCCCCCGCTGGATGAGAACACGCTCTGGTACTACTCGGGCATGACGTGCGCGACGCGGCTCGCCTCCATCCACGACTTCACCGGAGGCGTGCTGGCGGTGGACGCGGCCTGCTCCAGCTCGCTGGCGGCGGTGCACATCGCCCTGCTGTCGCTGGCCAACCGGGAGGCCGACGCGGTGGTGGCCGGCGGCGTGGCCTTCAACCTGGCGCCGGAGTACGTGGCGCCCCTGGCCGTGCTCGGCTTCCTCTCCCCTCGCGGCACCTTCCCCTTCGACGACCGGGCGGACGGCTTCGTCCCGGCCGAGGGCGCGGGCGCCATCGTCATCAAGCGCTTGGAGGACGCGGAGGCGACGAAGGACAACATCCTCGCCGTCATCTCCGGCATCGGCTTCTCGAGCGATGGCCGGGGCACCACCCTGCTGGCGCCCAACCCCAAGGGCCAGGCGCGGGCCGTGGAGCGCGCGCTGGAGGACGCCAAGGCACACCCCAACCAGGTGGGCCTGCTGGAGGCGCACGGCACCGGCACCCGGGCTGGAGATCTCTCCGAGGCCACCGCCTATGGCGAGGTCTTCCAGGCTCGCGGCCGCGACACCCCGGTGCCCATGGGCACCCTCAAGTCGCAGATCGGCCACACCTCGTCGGCCTCCGGCATGCTGGGCCTCATCAAGGCGGCCTTCGCGGTGAACCAGGCATTCCTGCCGCCCATGAATGGCGGTGAGTTCCCCAAGTCGGAGATCCATTTCGACAAGCTGCCCATCTCCCTGTCGCTGGAGGGCCGGCCCTGGCCCACGCCGCGCGAGGGGCGGAGGGTCGCCGGGGTGAGCACCTTCGCCCTGGGCGGCTCGAACTACCACGTCGTCCTCGAGGAGCACGACAACGCCCACCGGATACCCAAGACGCCGGGGCCACAGCCCAACGTGATGGGCCAGCCCATTCCCAGCCGCGGGCTCTTCGCCCAGCGCTGGAGGGCGGACCTGACGCCCATGTCGCTCTCCTCGGAGAGGCGCTACCCGGTGGCGGGCAAGAAGCTCCTGCTGCTCGGAGATGACCCGGGCATGGTGGCCTCCTTCACCCGCGTGCTGACGGGCCGGGGCGCCCGCGTCCTCACGGTGCCCCTGGCGGGCATCACCGACCCGCTCGAAGTGGAGCGCCGGGTGCGCCAGGCCAGCGAGGACCTCGGCGGGGCGGACGGCGTCATCGACCTGGCGGGCTTCGGTCCGGCCGAGTACTTCCTCACGCTCGGCAGCGCCCGCTTCGCGCGCCGCACGGCGGAGACCACCGCGCGCTGGCATGGCACGGGGCGCGCCCTGTACGAGCGCCTGGGTGACCCGAAGCGCACCGCCTGCTACGTGGCCGTCACCTCCATGGGAGGGGACTTCGGCTTCCTGGGCGATGGCGGCAACGTGCTGGGTGGCTCCACCGCCGGCTTCCTCAAGGCGCTGAAGCAGGAGCTGCCGGGCGCGGTCATCAAGATCGTCGACTTCGAGCCGAGCACCTCGCACTGGGTGCTGGCGGAGACCGTCACGCGCGAGCTGGAGGAAGGCAGCGACCGGACGGAGATCGGCTACCTGGCCGGGCGCCGCTTCGTGGTGGGCATGCGCCGGGCGGACTTCGCGGAAGGCAGCCAGGTGCTGCGCAAGGTGGACCCGAGCTGGGTGCTGCTCTTCTCCGGAGGCGGGCGCGGCGCCGTCTTCGAGGTGGCCAAGGCGGTGGCTCGGCTGGGCCCCAAGGTCATCCTCACCGGGCGCACGCCAGCGCCCATCGGCGCCGAGCCCTACCTGGCGCTCAGCGACGAGGCGTTCGAGGCCTTCCGCAAGGAGGAGATGGTCCGGCGCAAGAAGGAGGACCCCACCCTCACGCCGGTGAAGTTCGCCGAGTCCTTCGACACCATCATCCGGGCGCGTGAGCTGTGGCGCAACCTCCAGGAGGTCTACGCGCAGGGCCTGCCCATCGAGTACGAGACGTGTGACATCCGCAACGCCGCGGACGTACGGGCCATGGTGGACCGGGTGCGCGAGTACCACGGCCACATCGACGGGCTGGTGCACGGCGCGATGATCGAAGCCTCCAAGAGCCTGCCGGACAAGACGCCGGGGATGGTGGCGGCCACGGTGGACGTGAAGGTGATGGGCCTGGTGCACCTGTTGGAGGCCACGCGGCGGGACGACCTGAAGCTGATGATGTGCTTCGGCTCGGGCGCGGGCCGCTTCGGCAACAAGGGCCAGACGGACTACAGCGCCGCGAACGACCTGATGAGCAAGGTCACCATGGCGTACGCGCACCGGGCGCGCTCGCACATGCGCTGCGTCACCATCGACTGGACGGCGTGGGAGGGCTCGGGGGCGGCGGTGCGCAACCGCGAGGTGGTGCAGGGCACCGGCGTCTCCTTCATCACCCCGGCCGAGGGCGCCTACTGGTTCATCAACGAGCTGATGCTGGGACGCTCCGAGCGCGAGGTGGCCATCTTCGAGGAGCGGCTCTTCCGCGAGTGGCCCTTCCTGGGCGCCTCCGCCGAGGGCCCCGTTCCCCGGAAGGTGTACGACGACAGGGGCTTCCTGCTCGTGCCCTCGGACTTCCCGATGCTCGAGTGCGTGGAGGAGCACACCCCGGAGCGGCTGGTGGCGACGCGGACGTTCGACCTCACCAACGACCCCTTCCTGCTCCAGCACCAGCTGCACTCGGTGCCCATCATGCCGGGCACCTTCGGCTTCGAGATGCTGAGCGAGGGCGCGGCCCTCTTCCGTCCGGACCTGGCGGTGCTGCGCGGGGAGGAGCTGCGCATCGACACCCCGCTCAAGTTCTTCAAGGCGCCGCTGACGGGGGAGCAGTCCAAGGGCAAGCCCGTCCACGTCACGCTCACCGTGGAGGTGCTGGAGCAGCGGGGCGAGGAGGTGACGGTGCACGTCGAGACCAGCAGCGAGCTGGCGCTGGGCGGCCGCACCGACCTGACGCAGCGCCGCATCCACTTCCGGGGACGCTTCGTGCTCGGACCGGCGCCACGCCTGGAGCCCGGCACCGGAAAGCTGCCGGACGCGCTCCCAGGAGCGCGGGCGCGCTCCATCTTCCACCTGGCCAAGGAGCCCGTGTACCTGGGCCCGCTCTTCTGCCGCGCCGAGTGGGTCTACGTGGGCAAGAGCGAGGTGGAGGGCATCATCCGCGCCCCCCGGCAGCGGGAGATCTTCGCCCACGTGGCCCGGCCGCATTTCCAATACGACCCGCTCCTGCTGGATGCCGCCTTCCAGGTGGCCGCCAACTGGGACGGCTACCACCACGACCTGGTGTCCATCCCCATGGGCGTGGAGCAGATGATCCGCGGCCGGCTGCGTCGCACCGGTGAGTCCGCGTACGTGAAGGCGAAGCTGCTGCAGGTGGACGGCGACGAGGTCACCTACGACATCGAGGTGCAGGGCGAGGACGGAGCCCTGCTCCTGGGAGTGAAGGCGCTGTGGCTGCGGCGGTTGCGTCCGCGGTGAGCGGCTCCGGGCCGAGACCCTCCCGGCTCACGCTGCCCACGGGCCGGGAGGTGGTGCTCGGCTGGTGCGAGGTGGGGCGGGAGGACGCCGCCTCGCTCTGGCCCGCCGAGCGGGAAGCCCTGGCCCGGTGCAGGCTCGACAAGCGGCGCCACGAGCTCATCGCGGGCCGGGTGGCGGCCCATCGCGCCCTGGCGCTCCTCGCTCCGGGAGCACACGCGGAGGTCCTCGCCCGTCCCGGAGGACAGGACGAAGGGCGGCCCTTCTTCCCCTCCGCGCCGGACGTCGCCCTGTCCATCTCCCACTCGGAGGGGCTGGCGGTGGCGGCGGTCGCGCGAGGGGGGGCGCTGGGCGTGGACCTGGAGCAGCGGGTGGAGGCGGGCGGGGCCTTCCTGGAGGAGGCCTTCGCTCCGGGCGAGCACGAGGGTTATGCCGCTCCCTGCGCGGGCCGGGTGGAGCCGGTCACCGCCGCCTGGGCCATGAAGGAAGCGGTGCTGAAGGTCTGGGGCGTGGGGCTGCGCGCGCCCCTGCAACGCGTGGCGGTGCGGCCGGTGCTGCTCTCCGCGAGCGGAGAAGCCCTGTCGTTGCGGCTGACCCTCGAGGCGGAGGGGCTCCCGCCGGAGCTGGGCGTGCCCCCGGCTGTGCTGACCGGACTCCTGCTGGCGGGGGAGCACGGCCGGGTGCTCGCGCTGGCGGCCCCGGCCTGAGGGCTCAGACGTTGGCCGTCTTCTTCCCGGGGCCGCCCTGGCCCTCCGCCGGCTCCGACCGGTTCTGCCAGCCGTACTTCTCGACGAAGCCCGTCACACGCGACACCACGCTTCGCATCTGGGTGGCGGCCTCGTCGCTCGTCTGAAGGCTGGCCATCGTCTGGTCCATGATCTTCTGCAGGTCGCTCATCGCCTGGAAGATCTGCCCGATGCCCTGATTCTGCTGGGTGACGGCCGCGGAGATCTGCCGCACGGAGCTCACGTTGTCGCGCACGATGTTGGTGAGCTGCCGGATGTTGTCCCCGAAGCCCTGCACCTGGGCGAGGCTGCTGTGCACCTTGTCCGAGCCCTGCTCGGACATGGCCGCCGTGCTGCTGATGGCGTTGCTCAGCTCCTCCAGCACGTCGTGCACCTTGTCGGTGGCCTTGATGGACTGGTTGGCCAGGTTGCGGATCTCCCGCGCCACCACGGCGAAGCCCTTGCCGTGCTCGCCCGAGCGCACCGCCTCGATGGCGGCGTTGAGCGCCAGCATGTTGGAGCGGTCCGCCAGCGCCTTCACCGTCTGGGTGATGTCGGCGATCTGCCGGGTGCGCTCGTCCAGGGAGCGGATGCTCGTGGCCATCTGCTGCACCTGCTGGTAGATGTCCGTCAGCCCCTGGAGGCTCTGCTCGATGGCGCCCTCGCCCAGGCGGCCGATCTGATCCGCGCGCTCGGCCTGCTTCAGCACGCCCTCGGCCTTCTGCGCGGCCAGCAGCGACGTCTGCTTGATCTCCTGCGCGGTGACCTGCGTCTCCTGGAGGGCCGCGGCGTGGGTGGAGAGCGCCTCCGTCTGCCGCTTGTGCGAAACACCCAGCTCCTCGGCGGACTCGCCCAGCAACTGCGCCGACTCACCCAGGGAGAACGAGAAGTCGCGCAGCTGCTCGAAGGCGGTGGCGGTGGCGCGCGACAGATCACCCACCTCGTCGGTGGACACCCACCTGGGAAGGGCCGGGTTGCCCGCCACGAGCGACACGATGGAGCGCTCGACGGCGTCCGTCCCCGCGTGTTGCTGGCGGGCCAGCTCGAAGGCCGCCATGGACGCCACGAGCACCAGGAAGCCGCCCACCAGGACCACCGGCAGCACCATGGAGCCCATGATGTCCTGGACGCGCTCCTGCAGCAGCGTCATCACCGTGGGAGGCAGCAGCTCCCGCAGCTCCGCGAACAGCGCGTTGAAGCCGGTCTGCGCCTTCTTGGCGATGATCATCCCCGACACCGTCAGGGTGCTCACCACGTACAGCGCGAAGCAGTAGGGCAGGTACCAGCGCTGCCGGGGCCAGATGAACCCGCTGCCCCTCAGCTCCGCCTGCGGGTGCCGGTGGAACTCCTCGAGCGCGTAGGGGCGTAGCACCTTCTCGATGCGCAGCGACTGCCAGATGAAGACGATGCCCAGCAGCAGCTCGAAGGCGAGCACCACCTGGGGAACGGCCCACACACTGCTGATGCCATAGACGAAGGGCGGCCAGATGCTGAAGCTGAGGCCCGACGCGCCGTAGCAGGCATACAGTCCCAGCTCTATCCGCCTCGGCGCCTCGAGGATGCGCTGCAACCGCGCCCCCGGGACATCGTCCGGCTTCTCCGCCAGGGCGTTCTTCGTCACGCGCACCGTCAGCCACAGGGGAATGGCCAGACCGAATACGGGGAGGATCCAGCTGACGTTGATCAGCGCGATCTTCCAGGCGAGGTCACCCTCCAGCCCCATGATCAGTACGACCATGTAGACGATAGGCACCACACCGAGCATCACTGCCAGCTGCTGCTCCAGGAGGACCTTGAGGATCAGCCGGTTCAACTGCGCCTTGCTCATGCGGTGACACTGTACCACCAGGGGCATCCTCCATCTCTCTCCCAACCTGAAGGGGGCGGAGACGGATTCTCCTCGGATGGGGAGCGGCCATGGGCTCCCGACGCCCGCCCCCTCCCCAGCTCTCTGGTGCACCAAGGAATCGAAACCGCGTATCCTCGTTTACCGAGGCTCTCCCAGAGCTGGCCTCACTACCCCCTGGTACCTTCAAAATGAACCCCAGCAAGCGCGGATTCGGACGAGCCGTCGTCATGGGCGGAAGCATCGCGGGCCTGCTCAGCGCCCGGGTGCTGTCCGAGCATTTCGAGAAGGTGGTGATTCTGGAGAGGGAGGTCCTCCCCGAGGGGCCCGAGGCACGCAAGGCGGTGCCCCAGGGGCGCCACATCCACGCCATGCTGGAGGCGGGGCTGAAGGTGCTGGAGGCGCTCTACCCCGGGCTGCTGCGGGAGCTGGAGGCCGGCGGCGCCGACCGCATCGACATGGGCCGGGACGGCGCCTGGTTCCACTTCGGCGCCTGGAAGCCGCGCTTCGTCAGCGGTTACGAGACCATCCTCTGCTCCCGCCCCTACCTGGAGTGGAAGGTCCGCGGACGCACCGTGGCCCTGCCGAACGTGGAGCTGCGGCAGGGGTATGCCGTCCAGGGGCTGCTCACGGATGCCTCGCGCGCCCGGGTGACGGGGGTGCGGGTGGAGGGTCCGGACGGAGAGGAGACGCTCGAGGCGGACCTGGTCGTGGATGCCAGTGGCCGCGGCTCGCGGGCACCCCAGTGGCTGGAGCAGCTGGGATATGGTCGGCCGGAGGAGGAGCAGGTCGGCATCGAGCTGGCGTACACGAGCCGCTTCTACGAGCGCCCCGCCCCCCCCCCGAACGATTGGAAGAGCCTGGCCCTGTACGCGCGGGCGCCGGACAGCTGGCGCTCGGGCTTCCTCGCCAACGTGGAGGGAGGGCGGTGGATCGTCAGCCTCAGCGGGTACTTCGGAGACCACCCCCCCACGGATGACGAGGGGTTCCTGGAGTTCGCCCGCGGCCTGCCCACCCCGCACATCCACGAGGCCCTCCAGGGGGCGAAGCCGCTGACGCAGCCCGTCATGCACAAGATACCGACGAGCCGGTGGCTGCACTTCGAGCGGATGCCGCGCTTCCCGGACGGGTTCGTGCTCCTGGGGGACTCGGTCTGCGCCCTCAACCCCGTCTATGGCCAGGGCATGACGGTCATCAGCCTGGGCGCGCGGCGGCTCGGTGAGTGCGTCGCGGCCCAGGCGCGCACATCTCCGGGCAACCTCCAGGGACTGTCGCGGCGCTTCCAGAAGGAACTCGCCCGGAGCATCGGCCTGAGCTGGATGCTCGCCACCACCCTGGACCTGATCTACCCGCGGGCGCGGGGCAGGCGGCTGCCCGGGTTGAAGCTGCTGCAATGGTCGATCGGCAACCTGGTGGACCTGACCTCGCTGGACGAGGAGTCGTGCGAGCGGTTCTACCGGGTCCTCCACCTCCGGGGCGGGCTGGAGGTGCTGCTGCAACCGAAGCTGGCCCTGGCCCTGACGGCCTACAGCCTCAAGAGCCTGTTCGTCCCATTGGCCGAGAGAGTGAACCTGGACCGCATGCCGCGTGCGCCGGGAGCCCGGGCCCAGGTGGGGGCCGAGCGGATGGACACGGCGGCGTAGCGCCCATTTGGCGCGGCGGGAAGGGAGTTGTAGAACACTGCCCCACACGGCCGTTCCCCGCTGGGAGCCCCCATCCATGCCTGAAGCAGCCAAGACCGAGATCGACCAGAGCGATATCGCTCCGTCGGCCGATTTCAAACCCTACATCCCCGCCGAGCGGATGGATGTGCCCGAGTTCACCCCGAAGGCCATCATCATCGGCGTGGCCTTCGGCATCGTCTTCGGAGCCGCCACGGTGTACCTGGCGCTGAAGGCGGGCCTCACCGTCTCGGCGTCCATCCCCATCGCGGTGCTCGCCATCTCGTTGCTCAAGAAGCTCGGTGGCTCGACCATCCTCGAGAACAACGTGGTGCAGACCATCGGCTCGGCGGGCGAGTCCATCGCCGCGGGCGTGGTGTTCACCCTGCCGGGCTTCCTCTTCCTGAGCACCGACAGCAAGGGCTCGAGCTTCTTCGAGTACTGGACCATCTTCACCCTGGCGCTGCTGGGCGGCGTGCTGGGCACGCTGATGATGGTGCCGCTGCGGCGCTCGCTCATCGTGAAGGAGCACGCCAACCTGCCCTACCCCGAGGGGACGGCGTGCGCCTCGGTGCTCATCGCCGGTGAGAAGGGCGGAGACCTGGCGAAGATCGCCTTCCAGGGCGTGGGCTTCGCGTTCGTGTACGCGCTGCTGCAGAAGATCGTCCGGCTCATCGCCGAGACGCCCGCGCTGGTGACGAAGCAGACGAACAAGTACTTCCCGTCCGCCACGCTCAACGGCGACATCACCCCCGAGTACCTGGGCGTGGGCTACATCGTCGGCCCGAAGATCGCCGGCGTGCTGGTGGCCGGTGGCGTGCTGGCGTGGCTGGGCATCATCCCGCTGCTGGCCTCGGTGGTGCCTCCGGACACCATCGCCGCGCAGCTGGTGAAGCTGGGCGAGCTCAAGAGCCTGACGACCGCGGGCGGCACTGGCGGGTGGGACCCGGTGACGCACACCTTCGCCAACACGGCCACGGCCATCTACCGCGCCTACGTGCGGCAGATCGGCGCGGGCGCGGTGGCGGCCGGCGGCTTCATCACGCTGCTCAAGACGCTGCCCACCATCATCGCGGCCTTCAAGGAGAGCCTGGCGTCATTCAAGGAGGGTGCTGGAGCGGCGGCGCAGAAGCGCACCGAGCGCGACCTTCCCATCACCTTCGTGCTCTTCGGCAGCGTGGGCCTCATCCTGGTGATGGCGGCCCTGCCCTTCCTGCCGGGCACGGTGTTCGGCCGCCTGCTGCTGGGCGTCCTCATCGTGGTGTTCGGCTTCTTCTTCGTGACGGTGGCCTCGCGCATCGTGGGCATCATCGGCTCGTCGTCCAACCCCATCTCCGGCATGACGATCGCCACGCTGATGGCCACGTGCCTCATCTTCGTGGGCATCGGCTGGACGGGTGACGTGTACCAGCCCATGGCGCTGTGCGTGGGCGGCATGGTGTGCATCGCCGCGGCGAACGCGGGCGCCACGTCGCAGGACCTGAAGACGGGCTACCTGGTGGGCGCCACCCCGAGGGCGCAGCAGATCGGCCTGATGATTGGCGCGGTGGCGGCGGCGATCGTCATCGGCCTCACCATGAAGTTGCTGGACACGCCCACCGAGGCCATGCGGGCCCAGGGCGTGGAGCACATGATCGGCACCCAGGCCTTCCCCGCGCCGCAGGGCACGCTGATGGCCACCCTCATCAAGGGCCTGCTGTCCTTCAACCTGGACTGGCAGTTCGTGCTGGTGGGCGTCTTCCTGTCGGTGACGATGGAGCTGTGCGGCGTCAAGTCGCTGTCCTTCGCGGTGGGCGCGTACCTGCCACTGTCCACCACCGCGCCCATCTTCGTGGGCGGCGCCATCAAGGGCCTGTCCGACTACATGGCCACCCGCAAGGGTGAGCACGTGGAGGAGTCCGAGCTGGGCCCCGGCAACCTCTTCTCCACGGGCCTGGTGGCCGGTGGCGCGCTGGCGGGCGTGGTGGTGGCCATCCTCTCGGTGAACGAGGGCGTCAACGCGGCCATCTCCAAGCTGTCGGTGGAGTCGGCGCTGCACCACGCCGTGGGCGAGAGCGGCTACCACCTCATCGGTGTCCTCGCCTTCGCCTTCATGGGCTTCGTGCTGTACCGCATCTCGCGCAGGACCAGTCCCTCGCACGGCTGACACCTCGCGGGCCCGCCCGCGAACGCAGCAGCCTGGCGCGCCCGGCGTGAATCCCTCCGCCGGGCGCTTTCTTTTTCCATGCGCCTCGAGCGCACCTATACCCACACCCAGGCCGCGTCGCGTGGCGGACATAGAGGAGGCGCCCCCTGCTTCGAGTGCGCCTCCCGGTGTAAGATTGCAGCACGGTTGCCGCCGACACTTCCGTCGGCACCGGGGGGAAGTCCTCGTGCGGGGAGACAGACATCACGGCCCAGGTGCTCCATCCGCCGCGAGCCGGTGCTCCCACGATGTGTGTCCGGACCGGGGTGTGCTCGAATCGCCCCTGGGCCCACGATGGCCCCCCTTCCCGATGCCCGCCTTTCGCGTCCCCTTGGAATCCGAGGCGGCCTCCTGACCCACGCCATGACAGCCCTCCCCCTTTCCACGTCCCGTTTCGATGATCTGGCCGAGGGCCTTCTCCAGGTCCAGAACCACACGCTGCTGCGAGCCATCCTCGACAGCGAGACCGAGGGCGTGGTCATCGCTGACGCCACGGGCAAGCTCGTCTACCTGAGCCCCTTCGCCCACAAGCTCACCGGCGTCGCGTCGCTGGACGGGCCTCCTCCCCGGTGGAGCGAGAACTACGGCGCGTTCTACCCGGACGCGCGCACCCCCCTGCCCTCGGCTCAGCTCCCGCTCTTCCGGGCGCTGCACGGAGAGGAGCGGCCCGAGGCCGACATCTTCGTGCGCAACGCCATGGTGCCGGAGGGCCAGCACATGCACGTGCGCGCCAGGCCCCTGCGCGACGCGAAGGGGGGGCTGGTGGGCGCCATGGTCTTCGTCCGGGACACCGACGGCGAGCGCCGGGCCGAGGCCGAGCAGCGCCGCTCCGAGCAGCGCTTCCGCCTCCTCGTGGATGCCGCGCAGGAAGGGGTCTGGACGATCGATGCCGAGAACCGCACCACCTACGTCAACCGCTACCTGGCGCGGATGCTGGGCTACACGGTCGGCGAGATGCTGGGCAAGCACGTCAGCGCGTTCATGGACGAGGAGGGCGCCCGGCTCGCCGCCCAGAACATCGAGCAGAGGCGCAAGGGCATCACCGACGTCCATGACTTCAAGCTCCAGCGCAAGGACGGCACCCTCGTGTGGACCCTGATGTCGTGCAACCCCATCCAGGACGAGGAGGGCAACTACCTCGGGGCACTGGCCATGGTCACCGACATCACCCGGCGCCGGGAGGCCGAGGAGAAGGTGCGCCAGCTCAACGAGGACCTGGAGCGCCGCATCGCCGAGCGCACCGCGCAGCTCGAGTTCTCCAACCGCGAGCTGGAGGCCTTCGCCTACTCGGTGGCCCATGACCTGCGCGCGCCCCTGCGCAGCATCTCCAACTTCACGCTGGCGCTGACGGAGGACTGCGCGGACAAGCTCGACACCACCGGCCTGGACTACCTGCAGCGCATCCGCGCCTCCTCGCAGCGCATGGCCGAGCTCATCGACGGCATCCTCGCCCTCTCGCGCGTCAACCGCACCGAGTTCGTGGAGGCGGAGGTCAACCTGTCCGCCCTCGCGCGAAACATCTCCGAGCAGCTCCAGCGCTGGCAGCCCCAGCGCACCGTGCGCTTCCACATCCAGGACGGACTGGTGGACCGGGGGGACGCGCAGCTACTGCGCTCGGTGCTGGAGAACCTGCTGGGCAACGCCTGGAAGTTCACCCGCGAGCGGCCGGAGGCGGAGATAGCGCTGGGAACGCTTCCAACCGAAGGTGGCGCGAGACGGGTCTACTTCGTCCGGGACAACGGGGCGGGCTTCGACATGGAGTACCAGAAGAAGCTCTTCGGCGTCTTCCAGCGCCTGCACACGCAACAGGAGTTCGAGGGCACCGGCGTCGGACTGGCCACCGTGCAGCGCATCATCGTGCGCCATGGAGGCCGCGTCTGGGGCGAGGGCCGGGTCGGCCAGGGTGCCACCTTCTACTTCACCCTCCACGAAGGAACCTGAGGAGCCACGTCCATGTACGAAGCGAGCCAGCGTGTCATCCTCCTCGTCGAGGACAATGCCGATGACGAGCTGATGACCCTGCGGGCCTTCCGCAAGAGCAACATCCACAACCCGGTGGTCGTCGTGCGCGACGGGGCCGAGGCCATCGACTACCTCTTCATCCAGGGCAAGCACGCGGGGAGGAATCCGGACATCCGGCCCCAGGTGGTGCTGTTGGACCTGCACCTGCCCCGCCTCGACGGGCTGGAGGTGCTGCGGCGCATCCGCACGCACGAGCAGACCCGGACCCTGCCGGTGGTCGTCCTCACCTCGTCCAAGGAGGAGAGGGATCTGGTGGAGAGCTACCAGCTGGGCGTCAACAGCTTCGTCCACAAGCCGGTGGACGTCACCGCCTTCTTCGAGGCGGTGCGGCAGCTGGGCATGTACTGGCTCGTCCTCAACGAGCTTCCCACCCCGAGAAGGAGTGCATGATGGCCACACCCCTGCGTCTGCTGCTCATCGAGGACTTCGAGGACGATGCCCTGATGGTGCTGCGCGAGCTGCGACGCGGCGGCTATGAGGTGACGCATGCCCGGGTGGAGACGGCCGAGGCACTGACACGAGCGCTCGACGCGGGGCCCTGGGACGCCATCATCGCGGACTACGCGCTGCCTCGCTTCGACGCGCTGGCCGCCTTCGCCGTGGTGCAGCAGCGGGGACTGGACGTGCCCTTCCTCATCGTCTCCGGGCAGATGGGCGAGGACACGGCGGTGGCGGCGATGCGGGCGGGCGTCCACGACTTCCTGCTCAAGGACCGGTTGGGCCGGCTGGGGCCCGCCGTGGCCCGCGAGCTGAGGGAAGCCGCGGTGCGCGCCGAGCGCCGGAAGATGCAGGAGCAGTTGCTGCTGTCGGACCGGCTGGCCTCCCTGGGGCTGCTCGCCGCCAGCGTGGCGCATGAGATCAACAACCCGCTCGCCTCGCTCATGGCCAACCTGAACTACGTGCTCAACCCCGGGCAGGGCCAGGAGCCGGCCCGCGCGGTGCCCCTCGCCCTCGAGCAGCAACAGGCGCTGGATGACTGCATGCAGTGCGCCGAGCGCATCCGGGAGATCATCCGGGACATCAAGGTCTTCTCCCGGCCGGACGACAAGCAGCGCGGCCCGCTGGACGTGCACCGGGTGCTGGACTCGTCGCTGCGGATCGCCTGGAACCACGTCTTCCACCGGGCCCGCATCGTCAAGGACTACGCCGCGCGCGCGCCGGTGCTCGGCAGCGAGGCGCCGCTCGGCCAGGTCTTCCTCAACCTGCTCGTCAACGCCGCCGACGCCATCCCCGAGGGCCAGAATGATACCCAGGAGATCCGCGTGGTGACGCGCCAGGACGGCACGAGCCACGTCCGGGTGGAGATCCACGACACGGGCAAGGGCATCCCCCCGGAGCTGCGCGAGCGCATCTTCGAGCCCTTCTTCAGCACCAAGCCGGCGGGAGTGGGCACGGGCCTGGGACTGGCCATCTGCCGCCGGCTCATCACCGAGATGGGTGGAGAGCTCGGCGTGGAGAGCGAACCGGGACGTGGCACCCTGTTCCACATCCGCCTGCCGACGGCGCACGACCTGGCCGAGCGGCCCGCACGGGCCAGCGGTGACACGGCCCCCCGGCGGTGCGTGCTGATCCTCGACGACGAGGCGGTGGTGGCCCGGGCCCTCCAGCGGCTGCTCTCCCCCCAGTGCGAGGTGCTCGTCGTCGTCCAGGGCCCGGAGGCGCTGGCGCAGGTGGCCTCGGGCCGGCGCTTCGACGTCATCCTGAGCGATCTGATGATGCCGGAGATGAGCGGCCCCCGGTTCTACGAGGAGCTGGTCCGGCTGGCGCCGGATCAGGCCCGGCGGGTCATCTTCATGACGGGAGGCGCCTTCACGGAGCAGTCCCGCGCCTTCCTGGCCAGCACGGGCCTGCCCTGCCTCGACAAGCCCATCGACATCCCCCGGCTCCGGGCCTTGCTGGCGGCGGCTCCGCCCCTGGAGCCCTGGGGGGCACACCCTCCGGCCACGGCCTGACCTGGAGGGAGGGGTGGACTCCCCTCCTTCCGATAGCTGGCGAACGCTTGCTCCGACGCCTGTACGACAAAGAGGCAGAAACACCGCATTCATCGTCAGGAGCATCACGAAAGGGCGTCAGGCATCTCTTTCTGATGACGATGTTGGGCCCGGATTGGGACCCCTGGGGAGGAGCCGATGAGCACAGCCCTGGTAAAACGAGCTTCGGAGCGCGCCGGGGAGGCGCGTGTCCTCGATGCGCGGGAGAACCGCGGCAAGGTGCGTCAGGAGCTCGCGCGGAACATGTCCGGACGCTCTCTCGTCGAGCTGTGCCTGGATGTGCCACGGGGAAGCGCCTCGAACGATGACTCCGAGCGCCTCTTCCTCGCCGGGCTGCAACGGCTGGAGCAGGAGCTGGGCGTCTCACCGGCCGAGATGGGCGAGGACGCGGCGGGCTACTACGGCCTCTTCGTGACGGAGCTGCCCGCGCTGCTGATCCGCCGGAGGGCCAGCCGCATCGAGGAGCAGCCCTCGTGGGATCGCCAGATGAGCATCGAGTGCTACGGCCTCGGAGGGAACCTCGGCGCCACGGGCAGGGTGCCCCGCTCGGCGGTGGGAGCCCCCGCGGCGCGGTAGGCCCGGCCCCTAGCCGCTCGAGGCCAGCACGCGGGCGAGCGGCTCCAGCGCGGCGGCGAAGACCTCCGGCGGTGGCAGCAGGGACAGCACCAGGAAGGCCCCGCCGGTGAAGTCGTAGAAGTAGCCCGGCTGCACGCCCACGCCCTCGTCCAGCAGGGCCAGACACGTGGCCTCCTCGCCAGGCTCCAGGGGAATGCGCAGCACGGAGCTCCACCCGCCATGCGCGGGCACCACGTCCCAGCGGGCATCGCTCGGGCGGGCCTCGAGCAACAGACGTCGGTTCTCCCCCACCCGCGCCAGCAACGCCGCCTGGAAGCGGGGCGCATGCGCCAGGAGCCCGGGGAGGGCGAGTTGCACGGGCGTGTTCACCGGCAGGTACGTGTCCGCCACCAGCTCCAACCGGGCCAGGGCCTCGTCGCGCGAGGCGGCGGGCCCGCCCACGTGCGTCCAGCCCAGCTTGAGGCCCGGCAGCCCCGCCACCTTCGACAGGCCCGACAGCGAGAAGGTGAGCATGGGCAGCTCGCGCCCGGCCACCGTGAGCACCCGGCCCGGCTCCGAGTCCCAGGCGAAGTCGGAGAACACCTCGTCGGAGATGAGTGCCAGCCCGGCCTCCGCGCACAGCGCGCCGAGGGCGGCCAGCTCTCCGTCCTGGAGGAAGTGGCCGGTGGGGTTGCCGGGGTTCACCACGAGCACGGCGCGGGTGCGAGCGTCCCGCGCGGCGGCCACCTCGTCCACATCCAGGCCGAAGCCGTGGGCACGAGGCAGCCGGTAGGTGCGCGTCTCCACGCCCTCCAGGCGCGTGAGGTACTCGAAGAGGGGGTAGCAGGGCGAGGGGACGAGGACGTTGTCCCCGGGCTCACAGAGCAGCTTGAAGAGCCAGCCGTAGGACTCGCTGGTGCTCGCGGAGAGGACGAGGTGCTCGGGGAGGACGCGGGCGCCGCGCGTGGCGAGGTGCGCGGCCACGGCTTCGCGGGCGGACAGGAGTCCCTGGGGCTCGGGCGAGTAGCCGAGGGCCTCGGGAGAGGCCAGGAGCACCGGCTCGGGGGCGGGAAGGCCCACGCGGGTGGGGTTGGTCTCGGTGAGATCCAACAGGGGAAGCCCGAGGGCGCGGCGCCCGGCGAGCGCCCGTGCCAGGGGATTCCAGGTGCGGGGGAAGTCGGTCCGGGCGGAGAAGACGCTCACAGACCCGTCTGCAGCATGGCGGAGGCGACGCGGCGGATCAGCTCGCGGCGGATCTCCTGGCGGCAGTGCTCGACAGCCTTGGGGTGGGGGTCCGGCAGCTCCCCCTTGCGCGTGCGGATGGCGGTACGGACCACGAGCTCGACCTTGGCCGGCTCGATGTGGAAGAGCCGGTGGCCCTCCTTCTGAAGGAAGTAGGAGAGACCGCGCGCATCGAGGAGCTTGTGGAAATACCGCCTGGCATCGGCGAGGAGCGAGAGGTCGATGATGTCCGCCATTCGCCCGGCGTTCTCGCTCGGATCGAAACATGCGTCCATTTCGCGGCCAGGAGGCACGAAAACTTGCACTCCCGCGTGCGTTTGGATCGCGCCGGAGGCCGATTTACCGGCCTCGCGCGCGTTTGGGCCTCTCGGAAGACAGCCAGCGGGCGACGAGTGGAGCGAGTGCCTTGCGGAAGGCCGCGTGACGGCGGCGAGGCTCCACCAGGTAGGGCACGGGACCGAGGACCTGGACGCCGTGGCGCTCGGAGATGAGCGCGGGGTTGTCGCGCTCGGAGGGATCGCGGGAGGGAGTGCTCCGGGAGAGGAGGACGGCCGCGACAGGGATGTTGCGCGCGGAGAGGGCCTCGAGGGAGAGGGCGGTGTGGTTGAGCGTGCCGAGGCCCGCGCGAGCGACGAGCAGGACGGGGAGGCCGAGGGTGGAGATGAGGTCGATGACGTCGTGGGAGGAGTCGAGAGGGACGAAGAGACCGCCGGCGCCCTCGACGACCACGGAGCCATGCCGCAGCCGCTCCCAGGCGGCGAGGGTGAGGCTCCAATCAGGCTCGCGGCCGAGGCGGCGCGCGGCGATGCCTGGGGCCAGGGGAGCGCGAAAACGGTGGGGGCAGACGAGGTCCAGGGGCAGGTCACTCCGGGCGGCCTCGCGAAGGGAGAGGGCGTCCGAGGGAGCGGAGAGCGACGAGCACCCGCTCTCATAAGGCTTGAAGCCCTGGGGAGAGAGACCGGCATCCGCGAGCAGGGACAACAGGGCGCGAGAAACCTGGGTCTTCCCAACACCGGTATCGGTGCCAGTGACGAAGAAGCGAGCCCCCCTCCCCTCTCCTTTCGGGAGAGGAACGGGGTGAGGGTAACGAGAACCACGGGTTGCCAATCGACCTCCCACGCGAACGACTCAGAGACCTAGCGAGCGCAGACCCTGGAGGGCGAGATCCACATGGCCCTCGGTGTGCGCGGCGGAGAGACAGAAGCGAAGCCGGCTGGTGCCCTCGGGGACGGTGGGAGGGCGGATGGCCTTCACGAGCAGGCCGCGGGAGCGGAGGGCCTGGGAGGCCGCCACGGCGACGCCAGGCTCGCCGACGATGACGGGGAAGATGGCGCTGCGGGGCTCGGCGGCGAAGCCGAGGGAGCGAAGCCCCTCGGAGAAGCGCCGGATGTTGCGCCACAGTCGAGCGCGCAGGACGTCATCGCGCTCGACGATGTCGACGGCGGCCTCGGCGGCGGCGCACAGGGCGGCGGGAAGAGCGGTCGAGAAGACGAGGGGCCGGGCGCGATTGAGGACGAGCTCCACGACGGGGCGGGAGGCGCAGATATACGCGCCGAGTCCACCGAGGGCCTTGCTCAAGGTGCCCATGCGAACGTCGACGGCGTGCTCGAGCCCCAGCTCCTCGCACAGCCCGGCGCCACGGGAGCCCAGGACGCCGGTGGCATGGGCCTCGTCGACGAGGAGGGCGGCGTGGTGGGCGCGGCAGACGGCGACGATCTCCCGGAGGGGAGCGTAATCACCATCCATGGAGAACACGGAGTCGGTGACGACGAGCTTGCGGCGAGCGGGGGTGGAGACGAGAGCGCGCTCCAGGGCATCGACATCGGAGTGGGGGTAGACGACGACACGGGCGCGGGAGATGCGGCAGCCGTCGATGAGGGAGGCGTGGTTGAGGGCGTCGGAGAAGACTGCGTCCTCGGGGCCGACGAGGGCCTGGATGGTGCCGACATTGGCGGCGAAGCCGGAGTTGAAGAGGAGAGCGGCTTCTGAGCGTTCGAAGGAGGCGAGACGGGCCTCGAGCCGCTGGTGGGCGGAGGAATCGCCGACGACGAGGCGGCTGGCACCGGACCCCACCCCATGGACCTCCAGGGCGGAGAAGGCGGCGGCCCGAACGGTGGGAGAGGAAGCCAGGCCCAGATAATCGTTGGAGGCGAAGTTGACGAGCATCTCGCCGCCGATGCGGACGAGGGGACCCTGAGGGGAGTCGAGGGGCTCGAGAAAGCGGCGCAACCCACGAGCGGAGAGGGAATCCATGTCCGCCCGTGCCCAAACGGTGGCCACCGTGGACGCCCCCTCTCCCTCTGGGAGAGGGCTGGGGTGAGGGTCTACCCCGACAGGAACAGTGCCAGGATTGCGCATCACCTGGAGGTATCCGGCTCCAGGGGTCGGATGCCGGCCTTCTCGAGGAGGGCCATGTCCTGGGAGTACTCGGGATTACCGGTGGTGAGGAGCTTCTCGCCGAAGAACAGGGAGTTGGCACCGGCGAGCATGCACAGGAGCTGGGCCTCCTCGTTCATCTGCATGCGGCCGGCGGACAGACGGACCATGGCGAGGGGCATGAGCAGACGGGCGGTGGCGATGGTGCGGACCATCTCGACGGTCTGAACGGGCTTCTGGTCCTGCAGAGGAGTGCCCTTGACGGGGACGAGGGCGTTGATGGGAACGGACTCGGGATGAACCTCCTGGTTGGCGAGGGTCAGGAGGAGCTTGCAGCGGTCCTCGACGGACTCACCGAGGCCGATGATGCCGCCGGAGCAGACGGAGATGCCCGCGTGACGGACACGCTCGAGGGTATCGAGCCGGTCCTGATAGGTGCGGGTGGAGATGATGTCGCCGTACTTCTCCTCGGAGGTATCGAGGTTGTGGTTGTAGGCGGAGAGGCCGGCCTCCTTGAGACGCTTCGCCTGATTCTCGGTGAGCATGCCGAGGGTGGCGCAGGCCTCCATGCCGAGCGACTTCACGCCGCGGACCATCTCCAGGACGCTGTCGAACTGGGGGCCGTCCTTCACCTCGCGCCAGGCGGCGCCCATGCAGAAGCGGGTGGCTCCGGCGGCGCGGGCCTTGGAGGCGGCGTCGAGCACGGAGCGGACGGACATGAGCTTCTCGGCCTCGAGGCCGGTGTCCTTGTGGTAGCGGGCGGCCTGGGGGCAGTAGCCGCAGTCCTCGGGGCAGCCGCCGGTCTTGATGGACAGGAGGGAGCAGAGCTGGACCTTGTTGTCCTGGAAGACGGCGCGGTGGACGGTCTGGGCCTTGTGGACGAGCTCCAGGAGGGGCAGCTCGTAGAGGGCGCGCACCTCGGGGAGCGTCCAGTCGTGGCGGACGACGACACCCGCGGGAGGCGAGGCGAAGTGGGCGTGACCGTGAAAGTCGTGGGCGGCGGAGTCGGACATGGGCTCCTCGGGGGGTGGTTGGAGCGCGCACGGTGCGTGGATGGCCAGCCCTTGTCAACCACGCAGCGCGCCCGGGTTGACGACACCCGTCTCCCCCGAGAAGGAGGGACCCGGAGAGGCAGGGAAGACACCGCGTCCCCGCCCTACCGGGTCCCGGACATCAGGCGTGGATGCGCCGCCCCCGGCCAGCCCAACCCACGAGGGCTAGAACCACGATGGCGCCTACCACGGACATGATGAGACCCGAGGGCTGCAGGTCGAAAACGCGGCGGCCTGGCGAGAAGAGCGCACCGATGAGACCACCGACGAACGAGCCCACGATGCCCAGCAGCATCGTCGCGATGAGGCCCATGGACTGACGACCCGGCATGAGAGCGCGCGCGAGCAGACCCGCGACCAGACCCACCACGATGAACCAGATGATGCTCATCTCCGTTCTCCCTTCTTCGGAAGCCGCGGAGTGCGGCCCCGGTTGGAAGCAAACGTGGTGAGCCCTCCCCCCGGGCACAACTTGACGGAGGGTCCCGGGATGGGCACCCCCGTCTGCCCGCTCGCTCTCCGGACGGCCCGAGGGGAAGGGCGGGCAGGCGTGCGGCGGGAAAGCGGGGAAACGTCGGTGGGGTGAGATAGAGAAGAGGCTCCATGGCGAAGGCGAAGACGCACTACGCGTGTCAGGCATGCGGGTACCAGTCGGCGAAGTGGTTGGGGAAGTGTCCCGACTGCGGCGCGTGGAGCTCGCTGGTGGAGGAGACCGAGGCGAAGGTGGACGAGAAGCGCCCGGCGTGGGGGGCCTCGGGAGGGGCGTCCAAGCCGGTGCGGCTGCGCGAGGTGAGCGGCGAGCAGGAGGAGCGCCGCAAGACGGGCATCGCCGAATTCGACCGGGTGCTGGGAGGCGGAGTGGTGGACGGCTCGCTGGTGCTGCTGGGGGGAGACCCGGGCATCGGCAAGTCCACGCTGCTGCTGGCGGCGCTGGACAGGCTGGGCCGAGGAGGCCCGGTGCTGTACGTGTCGGGCGAGGAGTCGCTGCGGCAGACGAAGATGAGGGCCGAGCGGCTGCGGGTGGAGAGCCCGGACATCCATCTGTTCGCGGAGACGGACGCGGACCGGGTGCTGACGGTGGCCGAGGGCCTCAAGCCGCGGGCGCTGGTGGTGGACTCCATCCAGACGATGTACCTGCCAGAGCTGGGCAGCGCGCCGGGGAGCATCTCGCAGGTGCGGGAGGTGGCGGGGCGCTTCATGGCCTTCGCCAAGCGCAGCGGGGTGCCCACCTTCCTGGTGGGGCACGTGACGAAGGAGGGCTCGATCGCGGGCCCGCGCGTGCTGGAGCACATGGTGGACACCGTCCTCTACTTCGAGGGCGAGCGCGGCCACCCGTTCCGGATTCTGCGGGCGCACAAGAACCGCTTCGGCTCGACGAACGAGATTGGCGTCTTCGAGATGAAGGGAGCGGGATTGATGGAGGTGCCGGACCCCTCGGCGCTCTTCCTGGCCGAGCGCCCGGCTGGCAAGGCGGGCAGCGTGGTGACGTGCACGTTGAATGGAACGAGGCCGCTGCTGGTGGAGGTGCAGGCGCTGGTGGCGCCCACGGGCTACGGCACGGCGCGGCGCACGGCGATTGGCGTGGATGGCAACCGCGTGGCGCTGCTGGCGGCGGTGCTGGAGAAGAAGGAGGACATCCCGCTGGTGGGGTGCGACCTCTTCGTGAACGTGGCGGGAGGCATGCAGCTGTCGGAGCCGGCGTGTGACCTGGCGGTGTGCGCGGCGCTGGTGAGCAGCCTGCAGAACCGGCCTCTCGAGGCGCACACACTGGTGCTGGGCGAGGTGGGCCTGGCGGGCGAGGTGCGCGCGGTGGGCCAGGTGGAGCCGAGGCTGGCCGAGGCGTCGAAGATGGGCTTCCAGCGGGCCATCATCCCCAAGGGGAGCGCGAGGCGGCTGGAGGACACGAAGCTGGAAGTGGTGGGCGTGGAGACGCTCTCCGAGGCGCTGGGAGCGATGTTCGACTGAGGCGCGGTCTGGCGCTTCACGCGAGACTGGCCGCCCGCCATCCGTTCCAGTAGGTTGTGCCGCACCATGCGGAAACTCCTACTTTTGCGGTCTACCCTTCTCCTGGCCTTCCTGGCATCCGAGGCCGTGGCCAGGGAGGGCAAGGAGCACTCGCCCAACGAGAGGACGCTCATCCTCTCGGAGCACCCGAGGAGCGAGGCCTCCAAGGTGTACGTGGGTGGCCGCGTCGCCACCGTGCTGCGCTTCGAGAAGCCGTGTGATGCCGAGCGGACGAAGATGCTGGGATGGGAAGGGCACTTCGAGCCCTTGCTCTGTGGCGGCAGGTCGGTGGTTCTCTACCCTCTGCGCGACCTTACGCCAGAGGACCGGTTCATGCTGATGGTGACGCTCACGGACGGGACGGAGATCCCCTTCATCGTCACCGCACATCGGCAGACCTATGACGACCGGGAGATCGACCAACAGGTGAACGTCTTCGCGAACCGCGAGGGATACGACGCTGTGCTCTCATCCCTGTATCGCGCGCTCGAGAGCGAGCGGGAGCTGCGCGAGGAGAACGAGCGTCATCGCAAGGAAGAGAACTCGATTGACCATGCCTACGCCACGCTTCTGGCCAATGGCGCCGAGAAGCAGGCACCTTTTCGCAAGGAACAAACCATCGTCCTCAAGGACGGCGAAGTGGACATGGTTGTGAGAGTCTTCTCTGGGAAAGGGAAGGCAGCGGCTGTGTTTCAGCTCACCAACACAGGCTCCGCCAGGCCGTGGAGATTCGGGGATGCGCGACTGTCCTCGGATTTGACATCGCGCACCGCCAGACCGCTCGCGCTTCGCATGAACCGGGCCGAGCTCGTCCCTGGTGCGTCGGGGAATATCGCGGTCGTAGCGGACAAGAGCGCCTTCATTTCGGAGCAGGGTCTTGTCGACTTGACCCTGGAGATATTCCGAAGCGACGGGTCCCTGCAGGTCATGGTTTCTCTGGATCACCGTCTCATTCGCGAGTAGGAGCGGTCGTCATGCCCATGGCGAAAGCCTTCACGCGCCTGTCCGCAATCTTGTTTTTGACGTCCGCGAGTTGCACCACGATCGCGGGGGACGTGAGGCTGCGTCCCGATGGCACCCCCGGCCCCGAGGCGTGCCCGGCGAAAGCGCTCGAAGTCATGCGGTATCTGAAGCTGCACGTTGGAGACGCGGCACTCGTGGAGCTCGACGCCAACCAGATGGGCGCGACGCCCATCACGCTCTATGACGGGCCGGTGGAAAGTGTCTTGAAGGAGGACATCGGTACACTCGAAGGTCCCGCACGCTTGTATGGGCGGGTCTGGACGAGCGGACCACAAGTCGTCGTCCGGTACTACGAAGCCCATCCATTGGACGGCGGTGACAAAGTGCCCATCTGCGCAGTGGCCCGGCTCGGAAACGGCCAGCTCAGGAAGAGGCCCGAGTCAAAGCCCGGGACCGCCATCCTCGATTACTCCATCGCAGACGCATTCATTGTCGACTCGTTCCGGTGATTCGCCAGGGCCTCGGCCTATTGAATCTTCCTACTGCCTCCCAAGTTCCCGGTCCCAGCCAGTCAGCAGCCAGATCAGATACCCCGTACACGCACCTGACACCCGCTCGAACGACCAGGAGTCGAGCGTGGCGAGGCGTTCACGCTGGAAGGAGGGATCAGCCAACATCTGCCGGTGCTTCAACTTGCCCGCATGAGCGAGGGCCCTTGGCATCTCCCGGAGGATGGCATCGATACAGTCCTCCCGCGTCGCTCTCGCCATGCGCTCCGCCGCGACCTCCAGACGAGCCCTTACCGAGGCGCCTCCCTCTGGGTACCACGCATCCATGGCCCAATCACAGGAAGCCACCATAACCTCCTCCAACGTCTGTGCCCCCCTCAGTGGTTTGAAGAGATAGCGCGCGGACTGGAGCGGCTCCCAGAAGCGCAGCACTGATTGGAGACGCCGCGCCGTGCGCTCCGCGCTCACCGGGCCCATGTGTGTCGTCGCGAAGAACAGCGCCCCCCAAACTGTGTCTCGGAAGAGCGCCTCATAATCATCCCTCACCGGGAACGCGCTCTGCCCATCCGGAGCCAAGGCGCCCATGACATGCGACACCATGTACAGCCGCCAGGCCGGGCGCTCGCGCTGCAGGTCCACCACCTCGTGGGCCACCACGACCTCGCCCGCAGGCACCTCCAACATCTGCCGGGGAGCAGGAAAGGTACCGTCCTCTCGGTACTGCTCGCCACATCGCAAGCCCTCCCTCTTCGTCTTCTGCTGCACCGAGCGAAAGGTGCCCTGCAGGAAGGACGGCAGATGCAGTGAAGCGGGCTGTCTAAGCGTCATCGTTCCCGTCCTATCAAAACAACCTTTCAGCGAGGAAGGGGCATGCGCGCGGCAGCCGGCACCTGCACTGAGGGGGCAGTGGGTGGAGACCGCGCCGGGAAGGGAATGACCTGTCCACCGCCCTGCGCTGGTGGCTGCCCGGTCCCCGACCCCGAGCCCATCTGGCCCACAATCGCTCCCCATAGCACCGTCGTCGCAACACTTCCGACGAGATCGATGACCATGCCCACGGTCCCGCTGATGGTGACGAGTTTCTCACGCCGACTCACCATGCCCTCCACGGCCTGACTCACCCACCCACCATACTGCCGCAGTTCCTGCTCGGTGAGTTCCACCCATTGTGCGGCCTCGAATGCCGCCGCCTCGGACTCGAAGCGTTGCTGGCTGCGCGTCCACTTGTACTGGATCACTCCAGGCTCGGGGTTCTTCCACTCCAGTCGCCAGATGTATTGTCCACCAGCGAAGCGGACGAGGATTTCTCCCTGGAAGTCCGTGCCCCCCACAAAGCGCTTGTCGTTCGGGGTGGCCCGATTCAGTGCAGCCAGATACTTGCGAGCTTCCTCGCGGCCATCTCGGAGGGCTCGCTCACCCCAGGGTTTGACCTCGAAAAGACTCAGGAGAGAGACATCGGTGATGTCTGGGCGTATTTCGCGCTCGTTTGGCAACAGCAGGGACGCGTCTCCGACACTCGTTTCATCGAGAATGAATTTGATCGACTTGGTGTTGAAGTAGGCTTTGTTCCTTGGGTGATTGACGCCGTACACGAGGGCAATGAGTCGGTGCGAGGCATTGCCCAGGAAGAACTCCCAGGGCATCTGCGAATCCAGATTCCGGCCGGGGACGTTATAGCCCTGGACAGTTGGGCCGGAAGGATCCCCACCTGTTGTTGGCCCATCACTCATGGCCAGCAGGACTCGTGGCGGTGGAGTGGAAACCAGCGGTGCCCCGAACCGTGGCGCCTCCTGGCTCCAGGCTGAAGAAGTCCGCTCACCGGAGGCAGTCGCACAGCCGGCGAGCACCGACAAGAACAGCAGCGCCATCTCACACCGCACGGCCCGGAACATGGACATACACCAGACGGCGATACGCACGAGCACCTCCCGCTACCCACTCAGACAGACGTGGAGTCAGAAACAGTAGACGCGAGAAGCCGAGCGAAGCCCATGCCTCCCCCCGTCAGGTCATGCGACGAACCTGCCTGGGCACTCTCGACCTTGGGTGCCCCCCTCATCTGAATTGGCTACACTCGCCTACTGCCGCTCGAGATCTCGGTCCCAGCCAATAAGCAGCGAGATCAGTTCACCTGTACACGCACCGGACACCCGCTCGAAGGACCTGGAATCGAGCTTGGCGAGACGTTCGCGCTGGAAGGCGGGGTCGGCCACCTGCCGGTGCTTCAACTTGCCCGCATGCGCGAGGGCCTGCGGCATCTGCCGGAAAATAGCCTCGACACAATCCTCCCGCGTCGCCCTCGCCATGAGCTCCGCTGCATTCTCCAAGCGCGCTCGCACCGAGACTTCTCCCTCCGGACACCACGCGTCCATGGCCCAGCCGCAGGAGGCCACCATCAGCTCTTCCAAAGTGTGCGCCGCCCCCAGTTTCTTGAAGAGGTAGCGCACGGATTGGAGCGATTCCCAGAAGCGCAGCACTGACTGGAGACGCCGCGCCGTGCGCTCCGCGCTTACCGGGCCCATTTGAGCCAGGGCGAAGAACAGCGCGCCCCAGGCCGTCTCGAGACAACACGCCTCGTAGGAATCCCTCGCGGGCAACGTGTTCTGCCAGTCCAACGCCTCGCGCATACCACCCATGACATCGGACACCATGTACAACCGCCAAGCCGGGCGCTCGCGCTGGAAATCCACCACCTCGTGCGCCACCACTACCTCGCCCGCAGGCACCTCCAACATCTGCCGGGGCACGGGAATGGTGCCGTCCTCCCGGTACTGCTCGCCACATCGCAAGCCCTCCCTCTTCGTCTTCTGCTGCACCGAGCGAAGCGTGCCATGCAGGAAGGACGGCAGTTGCAGCGAAGCGGGCTGTCCAGGGGTCATCGTGCCCGTCCTATCAACAAAACGGCCCTTCAGTGAGAAAGAGACATGCCCGCAGAAGCGTGCTCGAGAGTGGCTCGATACGCACATCCACGAGCAGAAGTACCATGGCAAGGCGGAGACCCAGCGCTAGCATCAGGACGTCGACGTGCCGAAGTTCCTCGCGCATGTGTCGCCCCCAGGTTGAAACCATGATGAAGAAGACCCTCGACTATCTGATCCGGGTCCATACCCTTCCGGAGGATTTGAAGCTTCCGAAGGAGTTGCGGCCACCGGTTGACCCGGACCTCGCAGACCACGAAGACACGAGCGAGCTGTACCAGCGGGTGATCGACTCCAGGCTCCTGTGGAAGGTCTGGATGATCGACATGTTCGGCAAGATCTGGATCGAGGTGGCCTTCGAGAACAGCCGGGGCGAGGACGAGTTCCACACGCTGGCGATCGACGAAGGCACCTACCGGAAGGTCGAGTACGAGCCCTACGAAGCCATCATCGAAGAACCCAAGACCTGATGGAGTCCCATGCAGCGGCAACCCGACAACTTCCGCCGATTCCACCTCGCCGCCGGGTCCGCATTCCTGGCCGCGGGCCTCTTCGTCCTCTTCTACCGAGGCCCCGGCTGGCGCTTCACCCGAGGCACGCTGGGAGATCTCTTCGTCGTTGGCTTTCTCTATCATCTGCTCAGCCTCTTCTGGCGAGGCTCCGTCACCGCTCGTGCCAGCGCGATCGCCGTGCTGGCCGTCGGAATCGAGCTGGCGCAATGGGCGCGCCTCTTCACCACGCGCCCGTCGGATCCACTGGTGATCGTGACGGGCTCCACCTTCGATGTGGGGGACCTCCTGGCGTACGCCATCGGCCTCGCCCTCGCGGTGATGGCCGAACGAAGGTGGTGCCGGTAGCGGCTGGCGAATTCGAACAAGTATCTGTCCGATACGCGAAAGCGCGCCACGAGCACCCGGGGCACATTGGGTCCTGTCGGCGGGGGGAACTCCCCCGCGCACTCACGAAAGGACAAGACCCATGAAGCGCAACTCCCTGATGACCCTGGTGTTGGGCGCACTGCTCGCGAGCGGCTGTGCCCCGAAGCTCATCGACTCCGAGCTGGCCAGGTACACCAGCGACGCCAACGGCTTCGACACACACTCGTTCTTCTACGACACCGGCGCGGAGGTGGTCGTCTTCGATGCCCAGTTCACCGAGGCCGAGGCGCAGAAGGTGCTCGCCACCATCAAGGCGAAGACGAGCAATCCCATCCGCTACGTCGTCCTCACCCATCCCAACCCGGACAAGTTCAACGGCGCGGCGGTGTTCCAGCGCGAGGGCGCCAGGGTGGTGGCCAGCGAGGCCACCGCGGCGGCCATCCCCGCAGTGCACGCGTACAAGAAGTACTACTTCACGAAGGTCGCCGGCATGTTCACCGACGACACCTACCCGCGGCAGGCCACGGTGGACGTCACCTTCAAGGACAGCTTCACGCTGCCGCTCGAGGGCGGCGCCGAGGTGGAGCTGAAGGTGCTCCAGCACCCGGGTGTCACCACCACGCAGACGGTGGCGTACCTGCCCCGGCGCAAGGCGCTCGTGGTGGGCGACCTCGTCCACTTCCGCGCCCATGCGTGGCTGGAGGGCGGACTGCGCGAGGGCAAGGCGGTGCCGGATCTCGACTCCTGGAAGGCCGCACTCGACGAGCTGGCCACGTGGAAGGGCGCCACGGTGTATGGCGGCCGTGGCGGGAGTGCGCCCGTGGAGACGGTCATCGCCGAGCAGAAGCAGTACCTCGACACCATGAGGGCCCTGGTGTCCACGTACGCCACGGAGCTGGGGGACCGGAAGGCGCAGCTGTGCGGCGACGAGGCCGGACCCCACCATGAGGCGCTCACCCAGCGCGCCGCCCAGGCCTTCCCGCAGTACGCGCTGCCGTACATGGTGCAGTACAGCGTATACGGACTGGTCAACCAGCTCGCCTGCGGCGGGTAGCCGGTGCCCCCTGGTCCTGGGGCTCCGCGCCCCGGGCCACCCGCTGGCGGAAGTCCCGCGGGCTCTCGCCGGAGAAGGCGTGGAAGGCATGGGTGAAGGCCGCGAGGCTCTCGAAGCCCACCTCGTAGGCCGTCTGTGTCACCCGCGCCCCTTCCTCGGCGAGCAGCTCCATGGCGCGCAACATCCGCGCATCGTGGAGGAACCTCCGCCACGTCGTCGCCGCCTCCTCCTCGAAGCGCCGCGCGAGCGTCCTCGACGACAGCCTCGCGGCGCGCGCCACGTCCTCCAGGGAGAGCGGCTCCCCCAGGTGCTCGAGCGTGAAGGCCATGGCCTTCCCCAGCTCTGGCGTCCGGGCCCGCGGCAGGCGCCAGTCCCGTGCCGTCATGGCCCACTCGGACAGCAGGTGCGACAACGTCTCGAAGAAGCTGTCCGCCACGGGCTCCTTCGGCGGACGTTCCGGGCCCCAGCGTGCGGAATGGAGAAGCATCTCCCGCGCCAGGGGCCCGACGAGGAACACGCGGCACTCCTCCTCGGGAGGCGCGCGGACGAGCTTCGGCTCCAGGTACACCGTGCACAGACTCACCGGCTGGGAGGCCCGCACCCGGTGAAGCGTCCCAGCGCGCAGCCACGCCGCGCGCTGAGGAGGAAGGAGCCACTGCGCCTGCTCCACCTCCAGGTGCAGTGCGCCTCGCGCCGAGTAGAGGAGCTGGTGCTTGCGGTGGGCGTGCCACCTGGAGCTGAAGGGCGCCATTTCGTCGGTGAGGCAGAACGCCAGCGCCGGCACCACATCCACGTCCACCAGGGGCTTCGTCACTCCACTTCCTCCCGGGACTCGAAGAGGAGCCCCAGACGTCGAGAAGGTCAGTCCGCCATGAGCAGGCGCAGGCTGACGTCGAGCTGGCTGCGCACGAGGCGCAGCAGGCTGTCCAGCTCGTCAGACGACAGCCCCAGCCGCGCCGTCAGCTCCTCGCGGGTGAGCGCCAGCAGCCGCTCGCGGGCGCGGGCGATCCAGCGCGCCACGGTGGAGCGGGGCGCCTGGTACGTGGCGCTCACCGCGTCCATGGACTGGCCGTGCACGTGGTGCAGCCGCAGCAGGTTGCGCTCCCGGGCCTCCAGCCGGCCCAGCGCGGCGCGGAAGGCCACCCGGAAGTCCTCCTGGTGCCGCTCGCGGATGAAGGCCAGCTCGGGGTCCGCGCCCAGCCGATCCGCCAACGCCACCGGGGCGGCCTCCAGGGGCAGCTCGCGCGGAGCGGCGCGCTGCCGGTCGATGTGGAGCCGCAGCGCCACTGCCCGGACCCACTGTCCCAGCGGACCGCGCCCGGAGTAGGAGGCCAGCTTCGGCGGTGCCCCATCCATCGGAACCAGCAGCCGCTGGCGCAACAGCTGGCGCAGCTCGTCCACGAGGGCGGGCTGCTCGCGTGGCAGCCACGTCCCCACCTGGGACAGCACGTGCGCGTCCAGCGCCTCGAGCGCCCGCGCCTCCCCCCGCACGCAGGCGAAGGCGAGGAAGAAATCCTCCGCGCGCAGGCTCGCGAGCACCTCGCGGGCCTCGCCCGTGGAGGGCAGCCGCTCCGCCACGTGCGCCAGGAAGGCCCCCACGTCCATGCCCACCTCCGGCCAGGCCTCGCGCGCCTCGCACACCAGCCCCGCGAGCGCTTCCTCCAGGCCGGGAAGTGCCCGCAGCGCCGGGACGAGCGCGTGCGGCGCCCGCGACAGGAAGGACTCGGTCTGCTCAGACGTCACGGACCACCTCCACCGACAAGCCCACCCTCGCGGGCGGGAATGAGACACAGCACCCCGGTTCAGGAGGGGCCGTGGGCCGACAGCCAGGACTGCACCTCGCGCGCGCGGGGCATGAAGGTGGGCGCACTCCGTGCGTAGGCCTCGTGGGCCTCCCGCGCCAGGGAGAGCGCCCGGGGCCGCTCTCCGTGCGACTGCCAGAGGACGCGGGCGAGCGCGAAGCGCGCCCGGGCCAGGTCGGGCGGAGCCAGCTCCACCCGCGTGGAGAGCGCCACCACCCGCTCCAGCGGCTCGCGGGCCTCGCGCAGCTGGCCACCTTCCACCAGCGCCTCGCCCAGCAGCGCGAGCGTCTGCGCCACCCGGGGGTGCTCCGCCCCGAGCGACTTCTCGCGCACCTCCAGCGCCCGCCGCAGGTGGAGGAGCGCCGGGCGCACCCTGCGCAGGCGCAGCTCCACCTGCCCCAGGTTGTACAGCGCGCTGGCCACCTTCGGGTGTCCGGGGCCGAGCGTGGCCTCCCACAGCTCGCGCGCCGCCTCGAAGTGGGCGCGCGCGTCGAGCAGGCGGCCCGCGGTCAGCGCCACCCAGCCCAGGTTGTTGCGCGACAGGGCCACGTCCGGGTGCCGGGGGCCGAGCTCCGCCTCCTGGAGCGCGAGCGCCTCGCGGTAGGCCGCCTCCGCCTGCGGAAGCTGTCCCAGGTCCGCCCGTGCACTGCCCAGGCTCAGCAGCACGGTGGCCACCCGGAGCTGCTCGCCCTCCCCTCCCTTGCGCAGACTGACCAGGGCGCGCTCGTAGTGAGGCAGCGCCTCCGCCAGCTGGCCCTGCCGCGAGAGCGCGTCTCCCAGGTTCACCCGGATCATGCTGGTGCTGGAGTGCTCCGCCCCGAGGAAACGCTCGGCCAGCGCGAGCGCCTCGTCGTAGCGTGCCACCGCCTCGGCCACCTTCCCCTGGAGCCGCAGCGCGGTGGCCACGTTGCTGAGGTGCGCCGCGCACAGCGGGTGCTCATGGCCGTACACCGCCCTCACCAGCTCCAGGGCGCGCGAATAGTGCCGCTCCGCCTCCGCGTAGCGCCCCAGCGCGTTGAGTGCCAGGCCCATGCCGGTCAGGACATCCGCGAGCGCCGCGTCCTGGGGCCCGCGCGCCCGCTCCAGCAGGGACAGGGCCTCGCTGGCGTCCGTGAGTGCGCGCGCGTACTCGCCCTGCCGGTAGCTGAGGCTGCTGCGGACGCGGCGCAGCTCCGCGGCCACCTCCAGGGAGGCTTCGGGCCCCAGCCGCTCCAGGGCCGCCTCCGCCATGCGCGCGGTGCGCTGGGCCTCCTTCACCAGGCCCATGCCCTGGACTTCCGTATAAAGGAGGCGGTTCCACGCGCGCGCGGCCGTCTCGTCGTCGTGCCCGGCCTCCGCCACGCGCACCGCCTCCTCCAGCACCTCGCGCGCCGCGGCGAAGCTGCCGGCGGTGCCCCGCAGCTCGCCCAGCAGGAGCAGGGCCCACGCCAGCGTGGGCCGGTGTCCCAATCCCCGCAGTGCCGCCACCACCTCTTCCAGCCGGGGCAGCGCGCGCTCATGGAACCCGGCCGCGCCCTGCACGCGCAGCCCGTCCAGCTCCCGGCGCAGCGCCGCCAGCTCCCGCCGGGCCTCCGGGGCTTCCGGCAGCGGATCCACGCGGGCGAGCGCGTCCCGGTCCGCGCACGCGGCCAGGGAGGGGAGCTGCCGCGCGGCCTCGGACGCCCGATTGAGCGCCTCCCGCTCGCCCCCCTCCAGCAGCTCCACCAGGACGAGCAACGCCTGGCGCCGGCCATCCAGGCACGCGGCGCGCAGGTCCATCAGCCGCTCGGACTGCGACTGCCGCACACGCGTGTCCTCGCAGGACTGCCGCTCCTGGGCCACCAGGGCCTGGGCATAGGCATCCAGCGCCCGCGTGGTGGAGTCGAAGGCGTCCCCTGGCACCGGCGGCGCGCCCTGACGGAAGCGCTGCTCCAGCCGGGCCCGGCGCGCCGCGTCCCAGGTGCCCTCCAGCCGGGCCTCGAAGCCGGTGCACACCTGCGCGGCTTCACCCCGAGCCAGGACGAAGCCCGCGGCGGCGCTGGCCGCCACGCCCGTGGCCAGCGCGGCCGCCGCCCAGCGCCAGCGGTGCGCGCGCGAGCCGGACTCGAGCCGGGAGAGAAGCGCGTCCAGGGAAGGGTGGCGCGAGGCCGGCTCGACGGCCAGGCCGCGCAGCACGGCGTCGCGCACGGCGCCGGGCACGCGCGAGCCACGGGGCGGCGGCGTCACCCTCCCCTCGCGCAGGGCCCGGGCACGCTCCCCCGCCGTGCCACCCGTGAAGGGCCGCTGGCCGAAGAGGGCCTCGTACAGCGCGACGCAGAAGCTGAACTGGTCGCTGCGCGCGTCCGCGCGCAGGCCCCGCCACTGCTCCGGGGACATGTACGCGGGCGTGCCCAGCCGGACACCGCTGAGGGTGTCGCCGCCCCCCGGCGGAGCCTGCCAGGCGCGGCCCTCCCCGTCCCACGGCTCCGGTGTGGACAGCGACGCGGTCACCGCGCGCGCGAGGCCGAAGTCGGTGACGCGTATCTGGCCGTCGTCCCCCAGCAGCACGTTGTCCGGCTTGAAGTCGCGGTGCACCAGCCCCACCGCGTGCGCGGCGGCCAGCCCCTGGCCCGCCTGGAGGAAGCGAGAGAGCACCTCGCGCCACGGCCGCGGCGCCTCCGTCAGCCAGTGGCGCAGCGTCCGCCCCCTCACCAGCTCCATGGCGAGGAAGACGGTGTCGCCGTCCTGGCCCACGTCATGCACGATGGCGACGTTCGGATGGGACAGCCGGGCCAGCGCCTGGGCCTCGCGCACCAGCCGCCCGCGCGCCTCCGCGTCCGCCACCGCCCCGGGCTTGAGCAGCTTGAGCGCCACCTCCCGGTCCAGGTCCGGATCATACGCGGCGAAGACGACCCCCATGCCCCCCTCCCCCACGCGGCGCAGCAGCACGTAACGCCCCACGCGCGCCCCGGGCCCCGGCGTACCGCCCGGCACGAGCGGCGCCACGGGCTCCAGGCCCTCCGCGGACAGGGCCCCCTCCCCCCTGAGTCCCGCCACCACCGCGCAACAGGCCGCGCACCCATCCAGGTGGGCCTCCAACCCGGCCACGGCGCCTGGGGACAGGCGCCCCTGCTCCCACTCCAGCAGCTCGTTCTCGTCAGGACACGGAGTCATGAGAATAACCGTAAGGCCGTATAAATCGGCAATTGTACTTCACCGGGAGACCCGGCTGAAAGGAGGCCTCGAAGTCCCGACTAGAGCCTCGCCAGAGGACGCGCTAATCCCCGGTCCATGCCGGAGCAGCTCAAGAACTTCTTCAACCGGAGTGTGGTGGAGCGCATCGCCGCCATGCTGAATGGCGCCCACCCGTCCTTCCCGCGACAACGCTTCCTGGCCGAGGCCACCGAGGGGCTCGAGGCACACGAGCTGCTGGGCCGGGCCCGCCACATCATGCAGGCGATGCACCGGGCGCTCCCGGGTGACTTCGAGCACGCGGCCGGAATCCTCCTGCGTTCGCTCGGGCCGGAGCTCGAACGCCAGGAGCTCCAGGGCATGGGGGTGTTCATCTACCTGCCCCACACCATGTACGTAGCGGAGCACGGGCTCGGCCATTTCGAGACGTCGATGCGCGCCCAGTACGAGCTCACCAAACGGTTCACCGCGGAGTTCTCCATCCGCCCGTTCCTCGAGCGCTACCCACGCGAGACATTGAACCGTCTCCAGCAGTGGACGAAGGATCCGAGCGCCCACGTCCGGCGGCTCGTCTCGGAGGGCACGAGGCCCCGGCTGCCCTGGGCTTCCCGCCTCCGCGCGTTCCAGGAGGATCCGCGCCCGGTGCTCGCGCTGCTCGAGCTGCTCAAGGACGATCCCGAGCTCTACGTCCGGCGCTCCGTCGCCAACAACCTGAACGACATCGGCAAGGACCATCCGGACATCCTGGTGGACACCTGCGCACGGTGGAGTGAAGGGGCCTCACCGGAACGGCAGTGGATCATCCGCCATGCGCTCCGCTCCGCCGTGAAGCGAGGAGACGCGCGAGCCCTCTCGGTGCTCGGGTTCCGCGGAGGCGGAGAGCTCGAGGTGACGGCCTCGTTCCGGCCCAAGCGGGTCCGGCTGGGCGAGAGCGTGGGGATGACCCTGTCCGTCACCAACCGCGCGCGGACACGGCAGCAGGCCGTCGTCGACTTCGCCGTGCACTTCATCAAGGCGAACGGCTCGGCCAGTCCAAAGGTCTTCAAGGGCGGCAACGTCGATCTCCTCCCTGGCGCATCCTGCACCCTCGAGAAGACGATCTCCTTCGCCACGATGACGACGCGAAAGCACTACACGGGCACGCACCGGGTCGAGGCACTCGTCAATGGCCAGACCACGGACCTGGGGAGTTTCACCGTCGTCGATTGAGGCGCTCCCGCCCGGCAGGGCCGGGGCCTGAAACATGGCCCCGGCCCTGGACTACGCATTCCCCGGATGCGCCATCAAGGCTCGCTGCCCCACTGGAGGCCCCCGGAGACGTATGCAGGTGCTCTCGTCCAGTCCGCGTAGGCCGCGCCGGTGGAAGCAAAGGAGTAATCACCCGTCTGCGTATAGTTGCTCCAGTCGGACTTCGCGAATCTCACCTGGACGTCGATGCTCTGCCCGGCCGCGAGACTGCCTGCCCCGCTGGAGAAACCGACCTCGAGATAATGATCGGCACCGGGCGTCGGCGTCGTCATCTTGACGAAGGTTCCGGTGACATTCGAACCGCCGACCTGGGACCAATCACAGAAGAAGCTCTGAGCCTTCTCTCCATCGATGGTGTAGTAGTACCGGATCTTGACGTTGGAGAGCGCCACGGGACCCGTTCCGGTGTTGACCAGCTTGAA